>PXEI01000388.1 GCA_003564775.1 Spirochaetaceae bacterium | reverse complement strand
GAGCCGCAAGATCGTGACGCATGCAGTGAGATGCTGCGAGAAAGACATCTGATCGGAGCGGCTACACGTGCTTCGCAGGGCCGCGCAAGCGCATCACTTGAGCTGCTTCACTCCATACCAGTCGCCGAACCAACACGAACGACGATTTTCCTATTGCGGCCTCCCCGAGTGTTTTTGATAGAGGAGCAGGCCCTCGGTCCTGAGACAGTGTTTGAACGGATGCTCGCCACCTGCAAGGCGATATCACTCCTTCAGCGTGGAGGAAGTGCAGCCGCCGGTGAGCTCATGGGTAGTGTCTGTCGCGATGCGGCTCATACCGCCGTTGATCCTTACAGGCGCTTGTACTTGTTTGTCTACAGTATGGCTCTGTCCAGAAGCAAAGGGCCCGATGACCCTGATCCGGGTGCTGTACTTGGACAGGCGGTTCGTTTACTACGAGAACGAACCGCTCGCATAGAAAACCCGCAGGAAAAACTTGAGTTCCAACGAGCTAACCCTATCAATCGGCGGATCATATCTATGGCTCGCGAACACAACCTGTGGTGACAGAATGGCCATGGGAGTTGACATGAATAGGCGGGTTTTGCTATAGTTCGACATCACTTAGTTCATGGTGGCGTAGCTCAGTCGGTAGAGCAAACGGCTCATATCCGTTCGGTCAGGGGTTCAAATCCCTTCGCCACTAACTGTGTTTGTCCCCGTCAAGACTCGCCCCGGCTTCACCGCCGGGTGCGCCTCTTGAACTTGTAATCCTTTGAATTTCCGTAATAAACTCAGCAACATTCGCGAAGTTACGATATACAGAGGCAAAGCGTACATACGCAACGCGATCCAGACTGTACAGAGCGTCTAACACGCGGTCGCCAAGCCATTCGGATGACACCTCGTTCCCAACGCGAGCCTGCAGCATAGCCTGCTCTTCAATCTCGTTGACTATGCGTTCTATCTGAAGTTGAGGAACCGGACGCTTGCGGACGGCCTGTTCGATACCCTTTTCCAACTTCTCACGGCTAAACGGCTCACGACGGTCTGAACGCTTTACAACCATAAGTTGTTTATCTTCAAGTCGTTCGTACGAGGTGAATCGATACCCGCAGCCAAGGCACTCTCGCCTGCGACGAATACTGCTTCCCCCCGCAAGTGAGCGCGACTCAATAACCTTGTCTTCCAAACTATCGCAGAGCGGACACCTCATGAATTTTTACCTCGTCTGTGCTCGGCATAATCAGAACACGGCTTGATTTGAATACCGTGACTCATTCTAAACCCGGAACCGCCTGCTGTACAGCCTGTCGAAGAAAGGCCACCAAGGATCCGTGATCGTGGTAGCGCATCACCTGACTGTACAGGGTCTCGAACTCGGGTAGGCCATGCAGATATGCACGCGCAAACTTTTTCAGAATCTCAAAGTTGCGCTCCCCTTGCCAGTAGCTGTTGTGAAGTTCGACATGACGGATGAAGGTTTCAAACACGACTGCTCGCGGCTGCTCGATCCAGGGTCGGCCGTGCCGTCTGAAGACCAGGAGATCCTCAAAAATCCCTCGGCCAATCATCACACCTTCCACCCCGGACGCGGCAGCCGCGGTCTGTAGCTGAGCAGCCGAGGCGATATCTCCGTTGCCAACCATGACCGTTGTGGGTGAAATGCGGTTTCGGAGTTCCACCGCGCAGGCAATCTGTTCCCAGTCTGCTGGCGGGTCAGACATCTCGGCTGCGGTCCTGCCGTGAACCGTAACGGCAGCGGGCTTGAGTTCCAGCAAAAACCCAATCCAGTCCTCCGTTTCCGGGGTATCAAGACCGATGCGGGTCTTGATACTCACTGGTAGACCCTGAGCGGCATCGCAGCTCGCCGCGTAGAGCTCCGCAGCTTTTTTGGGGGTTCGGATGAGGCCAGCACAACAGCCTTTTTTGACCAACTTTGGCGCTGGGCAGCCCATGTTGATGTCTATGCCGTCATACCCGATCTGCCGAAGACGGGTGGTAGCAATGGCGTAATCAGCGGGATTGTTGCCCCAGATCTGCGCAATGATGGGACGCTCAGCTTCTGAGAACTCCAGGCGCCGCTGCATCCGCCCTGAAAAGCGAGGATGGAACAGATCGGCACGCAAGAACTCGGTGAAGTAGAGGTCTGGTGGCGCCAACTCGGCTAGAATCCGCCGGAACACGGTGTCCGTCACATCTTCCATCGGCGCAAGAATGCGCATGGGCCGCTCAAGCTGCGTCCAGACGGTATTGGTATGGGTCACCTCGTCATTCCCAGTTGAAATCGCGGCTCCACCGGTTCTCGCGGGTTTGGCGTGCCAGAAGGGCAGGGTCTTCCTCACCGGTACGATACGGTCTCATGCGCAGCTCACATTGGTAGTGTCCAGTGCCGGTCTGGTAGGCTGCGCGTGTTGTCGGCCCCGCTGCCCCGGTTCCAACTCCGGAGTGCGCGCAATCGATAACGATCACTGTCTCGTCCCGCGCTTGTAACTCGTAGTCATGCTCGGCCCGGTCTAAGTCTTCTGGTCGGAACGGGAGAGCGCTCCAGATAGCAGTTGCGGGCATGTGGAGCAAGAGTCCAGTCTTGCCGGGTTCCTCAACGGCTCCCCACACCACATCGGTGCGAGCACCGTTTTCTTGCGGACGGATGTAGGGTGTATAGAGTTCCAGCGGTCTTCCTCTGTGGAGGCCCATGTGGGCTGAGCTCTTGCGGTCGGGATAGTTTTCGTGTGGCCCACGCCCGTACCAGGAAACCTGGTTGTACCCGGCCTTGAGTTCACAACGCACCCCTACACGCAACGGCGCCGGGTTATCCTCCCCTATGACAAACAGATGGCGGCTGTAAATGTCACCAGTAGTGTGAACGAGGTACTCATGGTGGTGTTCCACCGCCTGCTGCACCGAGACGCCGGGGAGATAGTGGTGAATGCGTACACGAATTGACCCGTCGTCAAGTTCATCTAACTCCGGTGTATCGGCGACCAGCTCAAGTGACCGGTAAAATGAGTTGCCCGACGTCGCAGTAGCCTTATTTCCAGTGTTGGCATGGGCCCCGCAGCGATCGTTGTCCGTTGGTGCTCGATACAACTGGAGTTTTGGTCCATGGAGTAGAATATCCTGTTCATCCCAGAATACTGAAGAAATAATCCCTGGTTCCTTTTGAAAGGTTACTCGCAGACGATCATTTCTAATCCAGATGCGCCGGTCATCTTGTTTCAGTGTAAGAGCTCCAGCGTTACGCCCTGAGACCGGACTCGCGCCGCGCGCGCTGCGGATCATAAACTGCTCCGAGGCAAGCTCGGTACCCGCTGGAACCAGACCAGACTCACCCACGCGTAGCTCGCTGCCGGTGTGCGCTCGCACTGTGAGGAGCACCTCCTCGTACGCGGCGGCTTCTGCAGTATCGAACTCAATCTTTACCGAGTCGTACTCACCGGGCGCGGTGTGCATTCGGTCAAGCCGACCCTGTTGTAGGTGGCGGCCATCCCCAATGAGTTCCCAACTAAACTGAATATCCGAAAGATCGCGGAAGCTCCGTCTATTCGTGAACCGAAAGATCTGCTCACGCTTGTTGCTACACTCTATCTCAAAACACCGTGCAAGGTGTGCAAACTCAAGGGCTGCGGGCTTTGGTGTCAGGTCTGCAGCAACAATGCCGTTAATGCAGAAGTTGCCGTCGTGTGGTTGGTCACCAAAGTCGCCACCATATGCGGGTACCGCCACCGACGTGTTTGTGTCGGTTGAAAGTGGAGAGGTGCGGGTGACATGGCTCCCGGCTCCTGGCCGTCCGTTCAACGCACGGTCTAACCACGCAGACAGGAATCCGCCTTGCAGTGATCTGTGCTCGTGAAAGAGGTGGAAATACTCATGGAGACTTC
>PXEI01000232.1 GCA_003564775.1 Spirochaetaceae bacterium | reverse complement strand
CAAGGTGCACCATAGCGTACAGTGGAACCATATGCCCTGCGTGGAGGCTTGAGCCGGTCGGATCAAACCCTACGTAAAAGCTCGTCGGTTCCTTGGAAAGTAGTTCGCTTACCGCGTCAATATCAGTGCACTGTTGCAGGAATCCACGTTCCTGCAAAGCCTTGAGTCCTTGATCCATTATTTGCTCCGTCCTTGCTCACGCACTAACTTCGGGTGTAGTTTTCAATTTCCTCTTCAAGGCGATTGCTCAGCTCCGATACAGGCACCCGAATCTGCTCCATACTGTCGCGGAACCGCAGGGTAACCGTCTGATTCTCTTTTGTTTCATAATCAATGGTGAGGCAAAAGGGTGTTCCAATTTCGTCCTGTCGTCGATAGCGTCTACCAATTGCCCCACTCTGGTCATAGAAAGTAGAGAACCGACGTCGCAGTTTTCTCTCTATTTCTTGAGCCAGCTCCGAAAGCCCGTCCTTCTTGACCAGCGGGAACACCCCGACCGTAACCGGTGCAATCTCCGGATGAAACTTAAGAACCACCCGGCGGTCGTTTTCACCAACCTCTTGATCCTCGTAGGCGTCGGAAAGTGCCATGAGAACGCTCCGAGTAAGCCCGGCCGAGGTTTCAATAATGTAGGGCAGATAGCGCTCGTTATTGGTGTCATCAAGGTAACGCAGATCCTTGCCCGAAAACTCCGAGTGACGCCGAAGGTCAAAGTCGGTACGGTTGTGAATACCTTCCAGCTCACGCCAGCCGAAAGGAAACTCAAACTCAATGTCGTACGCATCCTTGGCATAGTGGGCAAGCTCGTCTGGACCGTGTTGTTGAAAGCGCAGCCGTTCCGGTCGAATGCCAAGTTTCGAGTAGTAGCTCATTCGCTGTTCCTTCCAGAACTCGAACCACTTCTCGTCCTCGCTTGGATGTACGAAATACTGCATCTCCATCTGCTCAAACTCACAGGTACGGAACACAAAGTTCTTGGTTACAATCTCATTACGAAAGGCCTTGCCAACCTGAGCAATGCCAAAAGGTATACGCACTCGTGAGGTCTGAACCACGTTCTTGAAGTTCACGTAAATGCCCTGTGCAGTCTCCGGGCGGAGGTACACAACCGACCCCGTGTCCTTCACCGGCCCCAAATGGGTGTCAAACATCAGGTTGAACGCCTTGGGTTCAGAAAGCGGATTCCCGGCGGGGCTGGTCTTTGACTCACGCTGTTCGTCGCTCAGATGGTCCCATCGGAACCGCTCGTTGGTAACGGTGTCCTCTACCATGAGATCAGCAAAACTCTCAACATGACCGGACGCTTCCCATACTTTTGGATGCATGAGGATCGAGGCATCAAGACCCACAATGCCGTCGTGTAACTGGGTCATCTCTCGCCACCAGAATCGCTCGAGTCGGTTCTTGAGTTCTACTCCCAACGGACCGTAGTCCCAGGCCGAGGAAAGCCCACCGTAAATCTCGGATGAAGGAAATATAAAACCTCGCCGTTTGCACAAGGCAACAATCTCTTCCATCGTTCCTCGTCGTGTTGTGTCTTCATTATCTGCCATTATTTCCTCGCTTTATCCTTTGTACTGTGTATGCCAATGTACTGTGTATGCCAGAACGCATGCGCTTTAGGTTGCCTACGCGCCTAACCGAGCGTCGATTTGAGTTTCTGTATTGCCGCGTCGACTCGAGCACGAGCGGCTTCCTCTCCAATAAGCTTGATTGAGCCAAAGAGTGGCGGAGAGACCTTAGATCCGGTTACCGCAACACGCAGAGGCATGAGTACGTTTCCAAGTTTGGTCTCAAGACCTTCGGCAAGGGCCCGGAAACGCTCCTCGTTTTCCTCATCGCTGCGCGTTGACAAGCCATCAAGCAACCCCAACACGCCCGCAAGTACATCAATGGTGCCTGCTGCATCCATCTTCTTGGGAATAAGATCCTCGACCGGGTACTCTGCAGGGTCGCCAACCAGGAATCCAAGCAGCTCCGGAGCTTCCTCAAGACGCTTCATCCGCTCCTTTATGAGCGGGAGTGCCTGTTGGAGCTGGTCGGCGTCAGCAGAAATTCCAGCCTCCTCCACAAAGGGTGCCAGAAGACTCAGCAAACGAGCGTCGTCACATTCGCGAATATAGTTGCCGTTAAACCAATCAAGTTTCGTGTAATCAAAGACCGCTGGCGCCTTGTTGAGCTTGTTCGCGTCGAATACGTCTTCAAGCTCGCCAAGGGTAAAGAACTCACGCGAGTCGTCGTAGGCCCAACCAAGGAGTGCAACATAGTTGATCACCGCCTCTGGCAGATAGCCCCTACGCCGGAACTCAATCAAACTCGTAGCGCCATGACGCTTGGACAGTTTTTGCCCGTCCTTCCCCATAACCATAGGCAAATGACAGAACACCGGCAGCTCCCAGCCAAAGGCCCGGTACAGAAGAATATGCAGTGCCGTTGATGGCAGCCACTCCTGCGCCCTAAGGACATGGGAAATCTCCATGGTGTGGTCGTCTACAACATTGGCCAAATGATAGGTTGGAAAACGGTCGGACTTGAGGAGCACCGGATCTGGGTTGATGTCCCTGTTCTTGCGTTTAACTCGTCCAAGCAACATGTCCTCGAACACCGCGTCGCCTTCAAGCGGCGTCTTAAAGCGTACAACCGGATTGGGATTCTCGCGGCGCAACTGCTCGCGTTCCTCATCACTGAGGTCTCTACACCTCCGGTCATAGCCCTGTACCGAGCTCTTACCCTTTGACTGCTCGGCGCGCAAGGCCTCAAGCCGCTCGGATGAGCAGAAACACTCGTATGCGTGATCCGACTCTATGAGCTCCTGAGCTGCCGCCTCGTAGCTCGACTGCCGCTCGCTTTGAAAGTAAGGACTGTGCGGCCCGTCTTTATCAGGCCCCTCATCCCAACGAATACCCAACCAGGCAAACGAGTCATAGATATCCTGCAACGCAGCCGGATCAAACCGCTCACGGTCGGTGTCCTCAATGCGAAGGATAAACTTTCCACCTTGTGAACGAGCAAAGAGATAGTTGAACAAGGCGGTTCTAATTCCGCCGATATGCTGCAACCCTGTAGGGGAAGGTGCGTAGCGTACTCGAACATTCATGAAACGGTTTCCTTTCTCCGGAGGGTTTCCTTCGGCGGCATTATAGCCAGCGCCGGAAGCGCCGGTCAAGCCAAGACGAGTTTCGTGGCTCTACTGTTTGTACCAGCTCAGAAACTCGGCGACGCGCACCATGGTTTCTTCCAGTATCTTTACGTCCGGTAAGAACACAATGCGAAAATGTTCGGTATCGGCACAGTTAAAGCCACTGCCCTGCACCAGGAGCACCTTTTTTTCCAGCAGCAGGTCCAGCACTAACTTACGGTCGTCCTGAATGTTGAATACTTCCGGATCCAGCCGCGGGAACAGATACAGCGCTCCTTTGGGTTTCACACAGCTAAGGCCAGGAATGCGAACCAGCGCCTCATACGCGGTGTCGCGCTGCTCTCGCAGGCGCCCCCCGGGGAGCACCAGGTCCTCAATGCTCTGATACCCACCAAGCGCTGCCTGCACCGCAAACTGAGCGGGCACATTACTGCAGAGACGCATGTTGGCCAGTATATCAAGTCCTTCCCGGTAGTCTTTCCCATAGATCTTGCGGCCACTCAATACCATCCATCCGGCCCGAAAGCCTGCCGCCCGGTACCCCTTAGACAAGCCTCCGAAGGTCACACAAAACACGTCCTCGGAAAGGGACGCAATTGAAATGTGCTCGGCATCGTCATACAGGATTTTGTCGTAGATCTCGTCACAATAAACAGCCAGATTAAACTCGGCGGCAATGTCATGCAGAGCTTGCAAGACATCACGCGAGTATACCGCGCCAGTTG
>PXEI01000041.1 GCA_003564775.1 Spirochaetaceae bacterium | reverse complement strand
GGTATCAATAAGGCGTCCACTGCGCACCTCAACAACCTCTACCGCCGGTTGCATCCAGTCCTCTGCGCTGTCCGCCGCCCACTCACCGGTGGCGGCCGACCTACCGTCCGCACCGCCCCGGCTACAGGAGACAACAAGGAGAACAATGGCCAGAACAGGTAACAGCTTCATTACATCTACCTCCACATGCTGTAAAATACGACCTCACAGGCTCATCGCATAGCGCCAGTTCCGCTACAAATACCTCCGAAAAGAAGCAGTTCTACAGCACGGCGCTTTGATTTCTGGCAGGAAAATGTCTACCTTACATTTCATGAGTACAGACATCATTGAGGTAGACCACCTGTTCAAGACCTACCGTGATACCCGTGCGGTTGACGATCTCAGCTTTAGAATTGAAGGTCCAGGCTGCTTTGCATTCCTTGGGCCAAACGGTGCTGGTAAGACCACCACTATGAAGGTCCTGTACGGGAAGGCACAGCCGGATCGGAATGCCTCCACCCGGCTCTCGGTCTTTGGTTACGACCCTCGCAGGTCCGAACTGAACATAAAGGCTCTTGCTGGTGTGGCACCGCAGGACGACAATCTGGACCAGGAGTTAAACGTCCTCCAGAACCTTCAGATTTATTCGAAGTTCTACGGGCTGGCCGCGTCACAAGCAGCCGACCGCATAGACTATCTACTTGAGTTTATGGAACTGGCCGAGCGCCGCACCGCCCGAGTACGAGAACTCTCCGGTGGCATGAAACGCCGGCTCATTATCGCTCGCGCCTTGCTTGGAAATCCGCGACTCCTGATTCTTGATGAGCCCACAACCGGGCTGGACCCACAAGTACGGCAACTGATTTGGAACAAGCTTCGAAACCTGATCAAGACCGGTGTCACCATATTGCTTACCACCCATTATATGGAGGAGGCCTACCAGATTGCCGACACTATTGTGATTATGGACAAAGGGAAAAAGGTTCTTGAGGGGGCCCCCCGGCGCCTTCTCAGTGACAACATAGAGGCGTATGTGCTGGAACTCAACCGGCCCGAACGCAAAGATGAGCTGATTGCAATGGTGAAACCCAACGGCCACCCAGAGATTCGGGTAGAAGACTCCGGTGAGCGTGTGCTGTACTACGCTGGTAACATCTCTCACCTTGAGGACCTGGGGTCACACCTTGCACCGGACGAGTTCCTTGTACGCCCGAGCAATCTTGAAGACTTGTTTCTGAGAATTACCGGTCGGAGGCTCAACGATGCCCAGTAACAGCATTTCCGAAACAGCTGACACGCCCGGGGCAGCCGGGGCAGCCGGGGCAGCCGGGGCAGATACCGCACATCTCGGAAGCAAGAACTTTCTGTCAGCGCCAATATCCAGTGCCGAGGCCCGACCGCGTAGTTTTGCTGGTCGCATCATGAGCGTATGGTATCGTCATGTTCGGGTGTACAGTCGCACCCTTATTTCTAATGCGCTCCCTCCTTTCCTGGAGCCGCTGATCTTTCTGGTGGGAATTGGCATGGGTCTGGGCCAGTTTGTGGGAACCATGAATGGGCAACCTTATATAGAGTACCTGGCGGCCGGGCTTCTGGTTACCGCCGCAATGTTTACCGCAACCTTTGAGTGTTCCTTCGGCACCTATATCAGGCTTGAGTTCGACAAGGTCTACGACGGCATGCTTGGCGCGCCGATCACGGCTAACAACCTGTTACTCGGTGAGATCGTCTGGGCAGCCACCAAGGGCTTCGTGTTTACCCTGGCCGTACTGATTGTTGCCATGACTGCCGGAATCCTCTCACCGGGCTGGATTCTCTTTGCGCCGGTGATTGGGTTCTTTACAGGTGCCATGTTTGCCACTCTTGGTTTGCTCATGAACGCCTTCGTGAAGAACATCAACCAGTTCAACTTTCTTTTCTCGGGACTGATCTCGCCGATGTTCTTCTTTGCCGGGGTGGTCTTCCCAATTGAGAACCTTCCACGTGTAGCACAGCCCATAGCACTCATCCTACCACTGACGCATCCTGTTCGGCTCACACGGGCATTAGCCACCGGAGGGTGGAGCCCGGAACTATGGTGGAGTATTCTGTATATTGCAGTCGCAACCGCAGCTATGGGAACTGCAGCGCTTAAGCTGCTTCACAAGAAACTGGTAGACTGAGATCGGTTCTATTTTTTATCCGGATTTTTCTTTGGGGCTGGCTTCTTCCCGCCCGAACTCTTGCCGTTGCTGTTCGCGCTCTTGCCGTTCCCGCCCGAGCTCTTGCCGCTACCGCTTGCGCTCTTGCCGTTCCCGTTAGCCGCATCCTCGGAGTCAGCCGCCGAGGCCATGGCATCTGCGGTTTTGTTGGTGACAAGCTTGACCGACTTGAGCGCCTTGGTAGACAGACGAACGCCTGATGCCCGCACCCCTTTAACGAGATAGTCCTCAATCCGGAAGACCTCTTCCAACACCCGCAACTGGGGCTTGGGTTTGTAACTCAGTACAACACTCAGGTCTTCCCGCACCGTGAGTTTGAGGATCTCCGAGCCTTCAGGTACCAGCTCATAGGTCTTAGCCAGAATGTACTGCTCAATGCGACATCGCTTCATGTAGCTTGACCCATCCTTGTTCCGATACACCACGGTGAACACAAGCCGCGAAAGTGCGTCCTTATCGGCTGACCCGCAGTACAGCATGCCCTTCCCAACAAAGAGCTTTTCCGGTACATCAATAACGTTGTAGGTTCCCCCAGCACGTATAACAAGCACGCGGTCGTACGGCGAAGCCTCAAAAAGAACCTTGCCACCGCTCAGTCCGTGCCCAAGATACCCGGTCTCTTCGTCGTAACGCAGACCCAGGTTTCGCTGAGCAGCCTCGCGTACATCGACCTTGTCGAACCGGGTAATCTCCGACTTACGTGTGAAAGACTCTGCAAAGCCCTGGCCAAGGGTATCAAGGTACGCCAGGGTATAGGCTCTCAGGTTTGTAAGATGTTCCTTAATCTGGGCGAGCCGGTCTTTGATCTCACGCATCTCACGTTTGGCTTTGTTAATGTCGTACAGCGATATCCGACGGATAGCAATTTTAAGGAGGCGCTCTATGTCCTCCTCGGTGACGGTGCGCTTAATCTGCGACTGAAAAGGCTTGAGCCCGTCAAACACGGCTTGGGTAACGGCGGCACTGGTTGTCTGTTCCTCAATGTCCTTGTAGATGCGCTCCTCAATGAAGATCTGCTCAAGTGTGCGTGCATGTAACCGGTCGCGTAGCCTGCCCTGTTCAATTTCAAGTTCACGTCTAAGGATCTCGGTAAGCCGACCAGCCTGGTACTGAATAACCTCGGTCACGGTAAGCGAGACCGGAGCGCGGTCCCGTATTACCAGCAGGTTCACCGATATGGCGTACTCACAGTCGGTGAAGGCATACAGCGCGTCCACGACCTCCTGAGTATGAATGCCACGAGCTAGTTTGATCTCGATCTCTACGTTCTCGGTGGTAAAGTCCGATATCGAGGCAATCTTGATCTTGTTCTTGCGAGCTGCCGCCTCTATAGACGCGATAAGGCTTTCGGTTGTCGAACCAAAGGGAAGTTCTCGAATGACAATTCGCTTCGCGTCCGAGGTATCAAGACGAGCTCGTACCAGTACCTTTCCTTGTCCATCCTCGTAGCCGGAGACATCAAGCAAACCGCCACCGGGGAAGTCTGGATACAGAGTGAAGGAATCACCGCGAACCGCGGCCTTCATGGCCTCTATCGTTTCCAGCAGGTTGTGCGGCAGAATCTTGGTGGACATTCCAACCGCAATACCCTCGGCACCTAACAACAGAACGTACGGCAGCTTGGATGGAAACACCACCGGTTCCTTGTTGCGGCCGTCGTACGAGGGTTCATACTCGGTGAGCTCCGGGTTATACAGCGTCTCTTTCGCAAAAGGAAGGACACGACACTCGATGTAGCGCGCAGCTGAGGCATCGTCGCCGGTTGCAATATTGCCAAAGTTTCCCTGCTTATCAATCAGCAACTCTTTGTTTGCAAGCACCACCAGGGCCGAGTAGATGGATGCATCACCATGGGGATGGTACTTCATGCAGTGCCCAACCACGTTGGCAACCTTGTGAAACTTGCCGTCGTCCATATCAAACAGCGAATGCAGAATACGTCGCTGAACCGGCTTGAGCCCGTCCCCAAGGTCAGGTATCGCCCGATCCTTGATAACGTAGGATGCATATTCAAGGAAGTTGTGTTCAAAGAGTGAAGTTACATAAGCCACGAGCTCTATCTCCGTTAGGCGGTGCTAGATCAAGTTGTCCATAATGAAGTTACGCCGGTCGGGAGTGTTCTTTCCCATAAAGAAGCCCAGCGTGTCTTGAATGCCCTTAATAGCCTTAATGCTCACCCGGACAAGCCTGATATCCTCCCCAATGAACTGACCAAACTCCTTGGGAGATATTTCGCCAAGGCCCTTAAAGCGGGTGATCTCGGCATTGGAAATTTCCTGTACAGCCTCATCACGCTCCTTAGGAGAGTAACAGTAGCGTGTCACCTGCTTGTTCCGTACCCGGAACAGGGGGGTTTCCAGGATGTATACGCGGTTCGCCACCACTAGATCCTCAAAGTAGTTCAAAAAGAAGGTGAGCAACAGGTTTCGAATATGAAAGCCGTCGTAATCGGCATCAGTTGCAAGAACAATTCTTCCGTAGCGGAGGCCTTCTACATCGTCCTCAATTCCAAGAGCCATCATCATGTTGTAGAGCTCTTCGTTCTTGTAGATCTCGGCTCGTTTTTTGCCATATACATTCTGAGGCTTACCGCGCAGCGAGAAAATTGCCTGTGTGTACACGTCGCGTGCCGAGACCATAGAACCGGAGGCTGACTGTCCCTCGGTAATGAAGATGGTGCTGTTCTCACCCTTGGGCCCATCCTCTAAGTGATGCTTGCAGTCACGCAGATTGGGAATTTTGAGAGCAATTTTTTTGGCAGCCTCACGCGCCTCTTTTCGAACAGCCGTCAATTCTTTGCGCAGCCTCTCGTTGTGCGCAATTTTGGTAGACAGCCGGGTTGCCGCAGTTTTGTTTTTGTGCAGAAAATCTACAATTGCAGTGCGCACCTCGTTCACAATTGGAGTGCGCACCTCGGTATTTCCAAGTTTGTTTTTCGTCTGGCTTTCAAAGACCGGATTCTGCAGTTTCACGGCAATTGCGCCTGCTATGCCTTCCCGCACATCAAGTCCGGAGTAGTTCTTCTGGAAGAACTCGTTTACGCCCTTGAGTATACCCTCGCGGAAGGCGCTCTGGTGCGTGCCCCCATCACTGGTAAACTGTCCATTCACAAAGGAGAAATAGGTCTCTCCGTAGTTCTCTGTGTGGGTAAAAGAAAACTCCAGGTGCTTTCCCTTGTAATGCGCGATATCGTACATGCGCTCTGTACCGATCTCGGCCTCAAGCAGATCATAGAGACCACGCTCAGACTTATAGATAGATCCGTCAAACTTTATCGTCAGTCCAGCATTCAGATAGGCGTAGTTCCAAAGCCGCTGCTCAATAAACTCTCGGTTGAACTCAAACTCACCAAAAATCTCAGGGTCAGGCCAGAACTCTACATAGGTGCCGTTCTTGTGTTTTGTAGAGGATCCTTGTTTCTGAGAAACAAGGGCTCCTCGCTGAAAAACCGCCTCACTGAACTTGCCATCACGAAACGCGACAACTCGAAAGTGTTCCGAGAGGGCGTTCACGGCTTTGGTGCCAACGCCATTGAGCCCGACGCTGAACTGAAAGACCTCGTCGTTATACTTCGCTCCGGTATTGATGACCGAGACGCACTCCACAACCTTGCCCAACGGAATACCACGCCCGTAGTCTCGCACCGTCACAAGGTTGTCTTTGAACTTAACCTCGACGTTCGAGCCGTGCCCCATGATAAACTCGTCGATACTGTTATCGAGTACTTCTTTCAGCAGAATGTAGATGCCGTCGTCAAGGTTGCTCCCATCGCCCAGTCGCCCAATGTACATGCCGGTACGCAGGCGAATGTGTTCCAATGAACTGAGAGTCTTGATCTTGCTTTCGTCGTATTCATTGCCGCCCGCAGCAGCGCCGGAGCGTTTACTGCGGGGGGTCGGTTTTGTTGGTGTTTTCGCCATAGGTGTCATGTACTATATATCGAAGTATTTCACAGAAAGTAAAGGGGCATAACGTACCAGAGGCGCCAGCCTGGGGATCTCCAGGCCGAGGCCGCCAGCACAACTGGCGCTGGCCCGAGGGCCAGCGCCACACGCTAATTGGTCGGAACCGGCAGCTCCTCCTGCTTAGGCTTGCTTGCCTTCAGCTGGAAATGAATTTTGCCTTTACGCATAGTCACCACGATCTTGTTGCCCTCATCGAAACGCCCGCGAAGGAGTTCGGTGGAAAGTGGATCCTCAATCTCACGCTGAATCACGCGCCGCAGCGGCCGTGCACCATACTTCACGTCGTAACCGGTCTCAATCAGATAGTCCTTAACCGGCTTCTTGACCTCAAGGGTTATATCTTTGTCAGCCAGCCGTTTCTGGACATCGGCAAGGAGAATCTCAAGGATGCTTGTGACCTGCTCCATTCCAAGGCTATGGAACACCACGATCTCATCAATACGGTTGATAAACTCCGGACGAAACATGCGCTTGAGTTCATTCATTGCTGAACTCTTAATCTCGTTATACTCAAGCAACTCACGTCCAGTCTGAAAACCTACCATAGACTCGCGCGAAATCTCACGAGCTCCAGCATTCGAGGTCATGATGAGAATAGTGTTGCGAAAGCTCACCGTGTGGCCAAGGTTGTCCTGCAACTCTCCTTCCTCCAAGACCTGGAGCAGGATATTGAACACATCCGGATGCGCCTTCTCAATTTCGTCCAGCAGAATAACGCTATATGGCTTGCGACGAATTTTCTCTGTAAGCAAACCACCTTCGTCATACCCGACGTATCCGGGAGGAGCACCCACAAGTCGGGAGACGTTGTGCTTCTCCATGAAGTCCGACATGTCAAGGCGTACCAGGTTCTGCGAGCTTCCAAACATGAACTCTGCGAGAGTCTTGGCCAGGAGTGTCTTTCCAACTCCGGTGGGCCCCAGAAAAATGAAGGACCCAAGCGGCCGCTCCGGCGCACTGAGGCCGGTGCGTGACCTGCGGATAGCCGAGGCTACCGCAGCAATTGCCTCATCCTGGCTGATTACTGTTCGGTGCAGCTCATCCTCAATCTGCAGGAGCTTGTCGCTTTCACTCTGCGCCAACCGAGCCAGCGGGATACCGGTGATGTCAGACAGCACATATTGAATATCTTGTCCATCGACAACGTTTTTCTCAGTCTTCAGGGTGACCTTCCACTGAGTCTTGACCTCCTCCATCTTCTCCTTAAGCTGGTTCACCTCGTCACGGATAGCCGCGGCGCGTTCATAGTTCTGGGAGTTGACCAAGGCAAGTTTCTCGGCGTTGAGTTTCTCTATTTGAGCCTCAATATCGGCTAACTCGGTAGGCCGAACGCTGTTGTTAATGCGCTTGCGTGCTCCAGCCTCATCAAGCAAGTCTATTGCTTTATCCGGCAGAAAGCGGTCGGCCACATAACGCCGCGAAAGCATAGCCGAAAGCTCAAGTGCGCCCGGTGTGTAGGACACATTGTGATAGTCCTCGTAGCGCGTCTTGATTCCACGCAGGATCTCCAGGGTTTCTTCCACCGAGGGTTCCTCTACATAGATGCTCTGGAAGCGACGCTCAAGCGCTGCATCTTTTTCTACGTACTTCTTGTACTCGTTCAGAGTGGTCGCTCCAATACACTGGATTTCACCGCGTGATAGCGCTGGCTTGAGCATATTGGAGGCGTCAACCGCACCTTCTGCACCACCGGCACCGATAATGGTGTGAAGCTCATCAATGAAGATAATTACGTTCGCTGCGGCAACGATCTCTTTCATTACCCTCTTGAGCCGTTCCTCAAACTCACCGCGGTATTTGGTGCCAGCAATGAGTGAAGCGAGGTCGAGGGTCATAACTCGTTTGCCCAGCAACACATCAGGAGCAGTGTTGTCTACTATGCTCTGTGCGAGTCCCTCTACAATTGCAGTCTTACCAACTCCTGGCTCGCCAATCAGCACCGGGTTGTTCTTGGTGCGGCGTGCAAGAATCTGAATAACACGCGCGATCTCACGGTCACGACCAACAACTGGATCCAGTTTCCCATCACGGGCATACTGAGTGAGGTCACGCGAAAACTCGTCAAGTGTTGGGGTTGTTTTTTTCTGCTGCTGACTCTGGCCCGGCTTTCGTTTAGCTCCGCCACCGGTGGGCGCAGCACCTGCCGTTTGCGCCTGAGGTTCAGCACCTTGAGCGCCGGACGTGCTTCCCGAGAGTTCGGCAATGACGTCACGCAGCATCTCAATGGTTATCTCCAGCTTGGCAATGTACTTAGATGTCTCACCATCATTCTCTCGACCACACGCAAGCAGGAGGTGTTCAGTTCCAATGTACTCATGCCCAAGGTTCCGAGCTTCCTCCGCCGAGTCCTCAAGCACCTTGCGACCACGTGGTGATGGTGGAACATCACCCAAAATGAACCCACCACGCTTGCGCGGAATAGAGTTCTCAATCTCAGCAATCATTTTCTGTGGATCTATATTCACCTTTTCAAGTGCTTTAAACCCTAGTCCGCCACCTTCTTTGAGAAGCGCCAGTATAATGTGTTCGGGCAGCAGCTGATCGGAATGAAACCTCTTGGCCTCATCTTGCGCGAGGATTGTCAGAACCTTTTGCGCTCGTTGCGTTAAACCTTTAAACATCGATCAATCCTCCTCGGCAAAGTTAAACTCTATCCAGTGTTTCTCTGACGAGTTTAGCCCGCCGCTTATTTACCAGTTCCTCGTCTATATCCATGTCCGACTTATCGGCCTCGGAAATCAACCTGATTACATGCGAACGCTGTCCAATAAAGAACAACTTCGTCACATCCTTGAGCGAAATCCGCGACGAAAGACCGGAGGCTATCCCAAACCGCATCAACGACAGCAGTTCAAAGAGCTCTTCATCGGAAAGCTCCTTGACATTGGATAGCCGTGCGAAAGCAGCCTTTACGGCACTGTTCACCTCCTCGGATCGTTCCCCGAGCAGGCGTTCTCTCGCTTTCCTCTCATAATGTACCAACATGACAAGGCAATCTTCAAGTCGATCGATCAATGATCGCTCGGAAAGTCCTAAAGTAACCTTGTTTGATAATAAAAACATGGCCGCGCGTGATCTTCCGTCTGCATCGGGAAAGCGCTTGAGCCCGACCTCCGGAGGAAAGTTTGACTCTACCACCTCAGCAAGCTCTCCCAGCTCAGTTAATGCTGGCAGATGCAACATAGCCGAAACCCGCATTGCCGTGCCGCTGTTTGCAATCTCACTACTAAGATAACCCCAACGGAGTGAAACCGCATACCCAAGTTGGTCTTCCAACTCACCATCCAGGCGATCCGCCGCGTCGTAAGCCGCCTCAAGCCGGTTACCCGCCTGCAACGACACAATTCTCACGTGGTCTTGTTCGTTAAGTACAAGCGCCAAGCCTTCATCGCTGCTTACATAGACCGAGGAGTTCGGAAACGCTGCTGGCGGACTTGACAATAGATTGCGCTCCACAAGAACACGCCGCTCTAGAGTTGCGACTCCACCAAGCTGTGGAGCTCGAAAAACTGTGGGTGACGCTTCAAGAGCTCGCTCGACCTTACGGCGTACCTCGTCCGACTCTTCGGGTGTCAGGGAGGCGGGAAACGGATATCCGTCGATATTTCGCGACAAACGAACCCGCGAGGAAACCACTACATCTTCGTCCGGGCCGGTGCCGCTGAACCAGCTGTCTGGGTGTGTTGCGTTACTGGGAATGATCACTCCTGTGGCTCCTCAGAAACCTCGTGAATTGAGCCGATCTCGTCAAAGCGTCTGAGCCGGTCACGGAGAAACGCCGCTTCTTCATAGTCCTCCTCCGCAAGTGCCGCATCAAGCTCCCCTTGTATCCGAGGTTTATCAAAAAAGATCGACTTATAAGGAGCGAGCCTGCGCGGTATACGCCCCTGGTGCGCTGGCTCAGGGATTAACCGCGACAGCAGACCGGCAATCTGGCGTTCGAAAACCTCGTAACACTCAGGACACCCGGCTCGCCCGGTACGACGCAGATCGTCGTAGCTGCGCATACAGCCCGGACATAACAGACGACTCTCGGTATCGTCACCTACTGCCGTTCCTCGCAACAGCACAGAGTACAACTCTCCTGGGGTATAGGCAGCATCACGGCTGGAGATACCTAGTTCGGACGCACAGCTCTTGCAAAGATGAATCTCCTGCGCTTCCGAGCCTGCGCTTAAGTGAACCTTGACATCAGCGCGGGGTGCACCACAGCTGCGACATTTCATGAGCTCCTCCCATAGGGACAGTGTAGCGGTTTTTGCAAAGAAATTCATTCGTTGAACTAGACCTGAAAAGACCTCAAAGGCCCCAACAAGACCTAATGACGCCGAATGACCTCAATTGGACGAATTGCGCCAGCGCGCCGCGCCGGAAAGTATGACGCAAGCGTGGACAGGAGTATGGTTAGAACCGCGGCCAGAATCAGCTCGGCTGGCTGCAAGACAATGGGAATTTCTTCAAGATAGAACTCCGCGGTCAGCAGCTCAACCGAACCGAAGCTCCGTCCGACAAATGGAGCCGCAAACAGACCAGCTATGTACAACACACCATTGACCGTCTGTTCAATGAGACGTAGAACGGTGTTGATGTTTACCGCGGCCAGAATTCCAACCGCCATACCCAACATCGCTCCAAATATTCCTGAAACAAAGCCAGCAAACAGAAATATCAGAACGATACCGCGTGGTGAGGCGCCGGTGCTTTTGAGGATTGCAATCTCGTGCTCCTTTTCCAGCACCATCAAAACAAGTGCAGAAGAAACATTGACCGCCGCCACGCAGACAATCAAAAACATAATAAAGATCAACAGGTTCTTAGTCGTCTGGAACGAAACGTAGCGCGACTGTTCCAGCTGATACCAACTGAACACCCGTACACCTGGACCGAGCTGGCTTCTGAGCTCACTCAGGGCTGTGCTGCTTGGGCTTTCAGTTCTGATCCCCACCAGGGCGGAGACCCCTCGCAGGACTGCATTCGGGTTATACAGAGGGTTCTGTATTGCAAAAGGCTCGTCAACCTTCACACCTAAAATCTGGTTGGCAACACCCTCGGACAGGAGTGATAGACCACGTTCAAAGGGTATAAACACCCACAACCGGTCAAGCTCTTGATATCCGGTTGCAACAATTCCCTTCACTACGAAACTCGCTGGCCGCGGCAAGAAACCACCCGACGGGCTCGGCCGGACGGTTACGACTCGAACGTTGTCTCCTACCGCAAGGCCAAAGCGCGAAGCTAGATCGACCCCAATGATAATTGAGTTGGCCTCATCAAGATCAAAGGCGCCCTCGCGAACCTCCACATACTCCGCGAAACCACGATCCTCACGGTACAACTCTGGTGAGACCGCGCGTACCGTGACGCCGGAACGCCCAGCCGGGGTTTGCAAAAGGCCTAAGCCCTGCCGCTCTAAAGAAACAGTGCTGACCCCCGGAACGTCCAACGCTTTCCTTCGCAGTTCTTCAATCTCGGAGGCACTCAGGCGTGAGGACATCATCACTTGTGCGTGATATGTACCGGCTTCAATAAAGCGAGCAGTGATTCCGGCGATCATACCGTCGGCAACCTGAAGCACCACAACCAGCGGAACCAGACTCAGTGCGACAATCAGAACTGCAGACCGAATCCGGGCGCCTTTGCCGAGGCCGACGCCAAAGAGATAACGCATTGCAATGAGCAGAGAGGCTGCAACTCTCATGCGGAGTACAAACTACCTTGCTCGAGATGGAACCGCCTGTCGCCGGATGCGGCAATGCCCGCGTCATGAGTAACCATGATCAGCGTCTTCCCAAAACGGCGAACAAGATCAAAAAGAGTCTCTTGCACAGCGCGACTGTTGCGTTCATCAAGATTCCCGGTAGGTTCATCTGCTAGCACGATATCGGGGTCGTTCATGAGGGCACGAGCTAACGCAATGCGCTGGCGCTCACCTCCCGAGAGTTGAGTCGGGTAGTGCTCGGAGCGTGCACGTAGTCCAACCTGATCCAGCAAGTGGGCAGCTCTTTCACGTGCGGCGGTGCGTGTGAGGCCCGCCATATAGCCCGGTAGCATGATATTTTCCAGGGCATTAAAGTCCTTCAGCAGATAATGGAACTGAAAGACAAGCCCAACCACTTGTCGTCTATACTCGGTAAGTCCTTCCTCGTCCAAGGCCTGCACCGCGTAGCCTGAGACGTCAACCGAGCCAGTACTTGGGGTCTCGAGCCCACCAATTATGTTCAGCAGAGTAGTTTTGCCGCAGCCACTTTCACCGGTTATCACGGTTACCAGTTTCTCCGGCAGTTGAAGATCTATGGAGTTGAGTATTACCAACTCCTCACTCCCAGAAAGGAAACGCTTGCTTACACCCCTGAGGTCAACCAGGCTCTCGTTCCGTTTGACCGATTCCTGTTCGTGTGAGTTGTGAGCCATGTCTAACCTACTCATCTCGAAGCACCTCCACAGGCTTGATCCAGGCTGCCCGAAGTGAAGCAAAGTAGCCAGCCGATGCCGCCGATGCTACCGCAGCAAGAAACACTCCCAGAACCTCGCTAAACAGCATGTGGCTTGGCACTTCCATGATATAGAAATGCTCCGGTGAGAAGAATGAAACCGGAGACGCGCCACCACCACGTACAACCGATCCTACCACGGCGAGCCCACCTAGGGCGAGTTCAGCAGCAGCAAAAACCCCGTTGATATTCTGCGAAACAAACAGTCCCAGAGCCGTTCCAATGAACGCGCCCAGGACACCAATCATGAGGCCTTCAACTACAAACACCAGCTGCACAGCCTGTGGTGGCGCACCCAGAGCCTTGAGCACCGCGATCTCCTCCGAGCGTTCAACAACACTACGCCGCAGGGCCTGATATATATTCACCGCCACCACCAGAAAAATGAGGCCGATAAGGAACATAAGCACCGTCTTCTCAACTCGCAACGCCCCAAAAATGGCCCGATTGAACTCGCGCCAGGACAACACCTGTGCGCTCTCTATTCCCAGATCGTCGGCAATCTGCGCCCGCATTCGAACATCGTTAAAGCGGTCGTTAAGCTTAATGCCCCAGGTTAGATCATCCCCTGCACCGAACATAGACTCAGCCTCCTGCAGCGAGATAAACCCCCATGAGCGGTCGTACTCGAGGAACCCACTGTAGAAGACCCCGCGCACCTGAAAATCTACCTCGCGTGGGTTGCGCAATGCGGCATCTCCGGAGCCAAGGTCAAGAAAGGTGACAGTATCCCCTACCCGAACGCCAAGATGCCGGGCCAGTTGCGATCCAATGACAAGTGACCCATGCGACGCCAGGGAGAACTCGCCCGAGATCATTTCCATGCGTTCGGCAATGCCAGGATCAAGCTCAAGTACGTCGACCGGCACCCCCCTTAGAATAACGGCCTGCGGCTCCTCAAAGAAACCGCGTGCTATGGTCTGTAACTCGATAAACGGCAGTACGGTACGCACCCCGTTCCGGCGGCTCAGTTCGAGTGGCGATTCATTACTCTGGAGTTCGGCACCAGCAATGCGCAGGTGATAGGAGTTGATCTCAAGGATGTCCTCTATCGTATCGAGTTGGAATCCATTCATAACGGCGAGCACCGCAGTCAGAGTCATGACTCCAACAGCAATGCCACTCACCGAAAGAATTGAGGCGGTGTACCCTTTTTCCCGTCGTCGCGTATGGAAGTGCCGTTGGGCAACAAAGAACATCCACCCCCAGCGCCGCGACCACCTTAGGAAGCCGAAGCGAAGCCTTTCACCGAATCTACTCACTCGAACTCCCGTGTCCGAACAACCTGTCCATCCTGGAGTACCTCCTCCCGTAGACGCCGATCGTCACGGTAGTAAGACCGCAAAACCTCGGTACCATCTCGATAGAACACATCGATATACTCATTCTCATCCAAGTAACGTCGCTCTCGTTGAAGACGTCCATTGCGCAGATACCGTACGCCTTGCAACGCCCCGTCTTCATTGTACTCAAACAGCTCCCTCACACCGCGCGCAACCCCAAGACCCTGACGCTCAACAAGCAGATCCCCATCATAGAGATACGCAAATCCGCGCTCAAAGGTTCCAGCACGATACTCACGTTCCTCAAGGATATCGCCACCTGCTGTGTAGGTGCGAAGCGTCTCGCGCTCTTGCCCATGATCAATTGCACGAATCTTGGATGCACCACTGCCAGCTGCCGATTCATAGGTGTAGAACGTACTCACGGTGCGGACACCATCGACGTACTCCACTTCATCTATGGGCCGGTTATACTCATCATATCGCACTCGAATGTCTGTATGCAGGCCTTCGTGATACTCCTCTATCAGCCGTCCGTCAAGCGCTGCATAGTATGCGTTGCGAGTCCTCCCGGCGCTGTCTACGGTACGTACCACCCTAAGCACTCCTCCGGGCCCGTACTGGAACTCGTCACTACGTGCCAACTCGCCAGCTGCATCGAAACTCAGCATCTCTACGAGCAGGTTTCCGCGATATCGATACTCTCGACGTTCGGTGAGCGCCCCATCCGAGAAAAACTCCTCCGAGATGTGTCGTTCCTCCGAGTCCAGCATTCGCACGGCTTCGAGTTCGCCGTTGCGGTACTCTTCTTCTCTGCGTGTCCCTGCAGGCCCCGGAACCTGCCGGATTTCGTGAACAAGCTCTCCGTGGTCAAAAAAACGCTCGGACTCGGCTTCCCCGTTCCTGCCTACCTGAATTACATAACGATGCTGGTCGCGCTCAGCCTGAGTAATGGGCTGAAGCCGCATTGCCGCGGCATTACTCCGAAAAATTTCCTGGCCAGCAAGCATTGACGGAACACACGCTCCAACAAGGGCAAGCCCAAAAACCAGGGTCCAAGAGCGGTAGTTTCTCATCTGACGGCCCCAGGCCACCCAGTTAGAGATGGTCACCTCACCTCCAGAAGATCCGCTATATACCGTTGCGCATCAAATGGAACAAAGTCCCCATAACCTTCACCGGTGCCCAGGAAGGCGCACGGAATCCCAAGCTCCCTGGCGATAGGCACTAACACGCCTCCACGAGAACTTGAATCGTACTTGGCCAGCACAACCGCATCCAGGCCCACCGCCTCATGAAAGGTTTCGGCCTGTCGTAGTCCGTTTTGACCAGTGGTCCCGTCAATGACAAGGATTTTCTGATAGCGCGACTCGTCACAAGCCCGGCGAATAATCTTATCAATTTTTCCGAGCTCCGCCACAAGGTTTGCACGGTTGTGCATACGTCCGGCAGTATCGGCAATTACCATGTCGTCACCACGTGCCTTGGCGCTTGTAATGGCATCGTACACTACGGCAGCCGGGTCTGCACCACTACCCTGCTTGACTACTCGAAGACCAAGACGCTCTCCATGCAGACCAAGCTGTTCTACGGCCGCGGCCCGGAAGGTGTCGGCCGCTGCAAGCACGACTCCGGAAAGCTCATAGTGAGAAGCGTAATGAGAAGCCAGCTTGGCAATAGAGGTAGTTTTGCCCACCCCGTTAACACCAAGTACCAAGCGCACATTTAGTTCGCCCGGTACCGGCGCGAGGTTGGTCTCTTTGAGGACCGGCAGCAGTTGCTCATTGAGCGCTTCAAGTAAGGTCGCAGGTTCCCTGAGACGGCTGCCATAGCGGCCGCTGCGCAAGGTATCTACCAGCTCCATAGCGCTTCGTGCGCCAATATCTGAAGCCGTCAAACGGTCCTCCAGCTCCTCAAAGAACTCTTCGTTGTCACCCTTAAACCCAAGCAGCTCCGTGAGCCGCGCGCCCAGGCTTTTTTTAACCGCCATACTTGCTCCGTTGTTCGTCATCGTGTATGTGAGGCTTGTGCCGCACGAACGTATCGGCCCAGCTGTATTGCGGAGGTCACAAAAAGACCGGTCGATACCGCAACGCCGCCCCAGGTTACATAATACGCCATGTCCCGCTGGCGCCGCAAATGGTCGGCCTCGGACTCACTCAGCCCGGGCGCCCGACTACCGTCGGGTGGCACCATTGTAGAAAGATTCTCGTAAACCCCGTTGCTCAGCAGGGCAACCGGTATCGAAAGCACAAACAGACCAAAAGCCGTGTAGAAGGCATTGCGGCGCCTCTCAATAAACCCACCCTCACCTCCACGGTCAAGCTCAAGGTCCCTATGCACATCATCCGGAGTGGTTGCTCCTAAGATGAACTGCGACCGATAGAACCCGTCTCGAAGCAGCACAACG
>PXEI01000137.1 GCA_003564775.1 Spirochaetaceae bacterium | reverse complement strand
CAATGAAGGATGTCTCCGGCAACGAGAATGGAAACTGCGCTCCAAGCCAGACCCAGAAGTAGAGGATAACCAGTGCCACCAATGATGGAATGAGAAGCTTCCCGCCTTTACGGTGCAGCAGCACACCAATTGCCATAGCAACCGGAATTTGGAACCATATAGGCAGAACGCTTCCTGGGAACGCGACAAACAGGCGCGCTATGACAATAGCAAACACCGCGTTAACCATGAGGAGCAGCAGGAAAATAATCACCATAAACAGAGATCGAGCCCGTGAACCAATCTGTGTCTCGGCAATGGCGCCCATGGAGCGGCCCTTGTGGCGTGTGGATATCCAGATGGTACCAAAGTCGTGAATGCCGGAAAAGAAGATTGTTCCGAACACGACCCAGAGAACGGCAGGCAGCCATCCCCAGAACACCGCAATGGCCGGGCCGACAATTGGCGCGGCTCCCGCCACCGAGGTAAAGTGATGCCCCCAGAGCACAAACTTATTGGTAGGTACGAAGTCGGTACCGTCCTCAAACTCATGAGCCGGGGTCTTATAGTTGGGATCAAGCTGATAGATCTTTGCTGCTATGTACTTGGAATAGATTTTCCAGGCGATCCAGTACATGCCGAGGCCACCAACAACCAACACAATTGCACTCATTGTTCCTCCCTTCGTCCGCTTCACAGCACTTGGTGACCGGACTATTTCTCATAAAAAATTTTCAGGATGAGAACTCAAAACCTCCTTCAAATCTGGAATAGAGAACCAAAAATAGAATCTCCAAAAGAGTACGGTGTCCGAGTGGTTTCGTCAAGAATTATTGGCCCAGGCAGCAGGCAAGCCAATGCGCTGCTCACCACGGCTGATTATCGTAGTTTCTTAAGGATCCGTTCGGTGTCGCGGCCAGCCTGATCCAGCTCGGAAAGCTCCTCCGGACTCAGCTGCACCTTAAGGGCGGCTGCGTTTGAGCTTGCCTGACTGGCCGAGCTTGCACCGGGTATTGCCACCATGCGAGTTCCGTGCATTTGAACCGTCCAGGCCAGTGCGACCTGTGCGGGTGTGCAGCCGTGATCCGTGGCCACGGCCCGTAGACGGTCTATGAGCGGGCGGGTGGCTGCAAGGCCGCGTGGCTTAAAGCGCCCCAGCCATTTGCGCGGGCCGTGGCTGTGTTTAATGTCTTCACCGTCGTGGAACCGACCGGTGAGAACCCCCTGGGCAAGAGGAGAGTAGGCAATTATTGATACACCCAGTTCCTTGGCCGCATCCAGCACGCCGTTGCGTTCTATCTCGCGGTCAATGAGACTGTACTGCATCTGGTTGCTTGCAAGCGGCACACCCATAGCTGCCAGCCGCTCATGCGCTTGCCGCATGCGCCGCTCGTTGAAGTTACTCACCCCTACCGCGCGCACCAGGCCGTCCTTGACCAGGTGCCCCATCTCGGCCGCCTGTTTATCTATGCTCGAGAGGCTGAAGGGCTGGTGAATTTGATGCAGGTCGATGTTCGGACGGGCAGCCGGGTCAACCACAATTGCCGACAGCGCCCATTCCCGCGCCGGGAAGGTCTTCCGGATAGAGCCAGCTGTGCGAAAGGCGGGAAACCATTTGTCAGCAATGATGTAGTCGCTGCGCTGCGCGCCGATTGTGGCCAAGGCCTCGGCAAGGCTCTCTTCCGACGCCCCCTTGCCGTACACCTCGGCGGTGTCAAACCAGTTGACTCCGCCCTCCAGCGAGGCACGCACAATCTCAACCACAGTCTCTTGCGGAAGCGCCTTCCAGTACTTGCCTGCCAGGCCGGTATTGCGTGAAAACTGCCACGTTCCAAGCCCAATAGCCGACACCTCAAGTTCCGATTCGCCAAGTTGATAGGTTTTTTCCATCAGTCAAAGGTATGGAGCCAGCCCGAACAAATCAAGCGCGGGCGCGCGGCCCCTCGCCGACCTTTGTTCGCCATTGCTTGACGTCGTCATAGCAGTTTTACGAGCTTGTAGAAGGTACTGTACGAACTACATCGACCTGAGCAGGATAAGGAAGGGCTTATGAAACAAGATACAGGTATGAAGACTCCCATGGGTTTCATTATGGTTATGATCGCGGCGCTTGTCGTTCCGGCATGTGCAAATGCTTCTGATCACGGGAGCAGAGCCGCCGAAGATACAGAGATAGTGGTGGAAACGGTGTTGGACGGTTTGCAGCGGCCGTGGTCGCTGGCCTTTCTGCCCGCCGACTGGGTGAGCAGGACTGGCACCGGTGGGGAGAGTGACCTTGCGCTGGTGACCGAGCGGACGGGGCGGCTGAACCTTGTGAACCTCGCCGACGGCTCGCGCGAACAGATCTCGGGACTGCCTACAATTGCTACCCCGGGGCGAGGTGGCCTTTTGGATGTAGTGCTGCACCCGGAGTTTGCCGAGGGTGAGCAGAACTGGGTTTACCTTAGTTACGTGACGCAGGGTTCCGGAGGCTACGCATTGACCCTTGGCCGGGGTCGGCTGGATCTGCCGGGCCGCGCACTGACTGGGTTTGAAGAGCTCTTTGTGGCAACCCCGTACGACAGCGGCAACCACTACGGTGCACGCATGGTTTTTGACGACGCAGGGTATCTCTACCTCACCTCCGGCGACCGGCAGGCACCGCACCGGCTCCAGGCTCAGCATCCCTCGCAGGATCTGCAGAGCCACCACGGAAAGACCTTGCGCCTTAACGCCGACGGCAGCATACCGGCCGACAACCCCTTTGTGGGCAACCCGAACGCACTTGACGCTATCTACACCTACGGGCACCGCAACCACCAGGGCATGGCTGTTCACCCGGAGACCGGCGACATCTGGCAGAACGAGCATGGTGAGGGCGACGGTGATGAGATTAACGTCCTGCGCATAAGCGACGGAAGCGCAGCCGGAAGCAACTACGGGTGGCCTATTGCAACCTACGGTCGTGACTACCGCAGTGGTGCCGAGGTTGGCGTGCTGCCGCCAGAGAACCCGGACACCGTAGACCCGGTGCACTGGTGGGAGCGAGGTGACGACGGCGGCTTCCCGCCCTCCGGCATGGCCTTCTACATGGGCGACGCATTCCCTGCCTGGCGTGGGCATATGCTCATGGGGAACCTGGCTGACCAGTATCTGGCCCGCTTTGAGACAGACAACTTTGGCGTGGTGGACGGCCGGAGCCAGGGGCACGAGCACGAGTACCGACTGCTTGAGGGCCGCGGCTGGCGCATTCGTGATGTGCGGGTGCACCCCCAGACCGGCTACATCTATGTTCTTGTGGATGCAAACTCGGCACCGGTAGTACGCCTCCGGCCTCAGGATTAAAGGCGCCTGGGGCCCGCGCGCTGAAGAGTGCCAAAGAGCGCAGGATCCACACAGCATTTTTCATTATTGACGCGCGGGTTGGTGCTAAGTACACTTAGCACACACGGAGATGTGGGGGAGTGTGCGATGGCGGTAAAGACAATAACCATAGACATGGAGGCATATGAGCTCTTGGCTGGGGCCCGCCGTTCCAATGAGTCTTTCAGCACTGTTATCAAGAACGTGCTGGTGCCAGCTTCCCACACGGCAGCTGCACTGCTGCATTACCTGGACAACTGTGAGGTCTCGGAGCTGAGCGAGGGGTACCTCGGTGCAGTTGATCAGTTGATTGCGAACCGTGATGATGACCTCATTGCGGCTGAGCCAACCGAGCCGTACGCCGGGGGGAACGGTGCTTCTTGATACCAGCGTCTGCGTAGACCTGCTCCGGGAGCGGGCTCATGGTCTTCGGGGCCCTGCGCATTCTGCGCTGGCACAACGTGGTGACACCCGCGTGTATCTCAGTATGTACTCCGTCTGTGAACTCAGTACCGGGGCTCTGCTCTCACCGCAGCAGCCACGGGAGCAGCGGCT
>PXEI01000116.1 GCA_003564775.1 Spirochaetaceae bacterium | reverse complement strand
TTGCGGGCCAGCAGGAAACGGTCATCTAAGGTAGTAGCACCGCCCTTTTCCCTGAGTATGGCCAGGAATCCCTGGTAGTCCGCTGGCTCACAAAGAGCGGCGACTCGAAGGTAGTTCTTTGCGGCCGCACGGAGCATACACGGACCACCGATATCTATCTGTCCGCGTGCATGTTCGGTGGTGATATCGGCCCCCGCCACGGTTTTCTCAAATGGATACAGGTTGACCACGACAAGATCCAGGCGCTCGGCGCCGGTTGCGCCGAGGTCGCGCTCATGTGCTTCGTTAAAGCTTTCGGAAAGGAGCCCAAGATAGATTTTGTAGTCGAGTGTCTTTACCAGTCCACCCTGCATCTCCGGATGCCCGGTGTACTCACTCACCTGTTTCAGGTTCTGTTGGTATCCGGGGCCGATAATTTCTGCAATTCGCGTAAAAGTGCCACCGGTGGAGTAAATGACCAGGTCCGGGTTTATGCGTAACAGACCGTCAATCAGCAGATCCAAGCTGGTTTTGTCGGCGGTGCTTATGAGGGCTCGCTTGAGCAGTACCTTGTCTTCAGCCTGGTTCACAACGTTGATCATGCTTGTTCCTTGTTTGGCTTAATGGTGGGCTTAGCGGCTGCTTGCTCCCGTCGGCGTTCCAAATACGCAAAGGCGTCATGGCTGTGGATGCTCTCGTTGTTTTCTGCCTCAACGCTAAACCACGGGAACGCATACCGATCCTCAATACCAAGGCATACATCCCGAACGAGGTCCTCCACAAATGCGGGGTTATCGTAGGCACGTTCGGTAACGTAGCGCTCATCCTCACGTTTGAGCAAGGTGTAGATGCCGCAGGAGGCAGCGTTCTCTACGATTTCTATCACGTCCTCGATCCAGAAAAACGGACCAAGCTCAAGTTTCAGGCCAACGCGACCGCGCTGATTATGGGCACCACGCGAGGATATCTCTTTAGAACAGGGGCAAAGGGTGGTCACCGGGACATCGACCCCAACTACAAAATGGCGATCAGACGCAGAGACCTCACCGGTAAAGCTACAGTCGTAGTACAAGAGGCTCGGAAGGCCGCTTACCGGTGCTTTTTTCTCCATGTAATACGGAAAACGCAGTTCACAGTAGGCGCGTTCGGCCTCCAGACTCACACGAACCTCTTCAAGCATATCAAGGAAATGCGGCATCTCAACCTGCTTATAATGTGCGTGGAACACCTCAACGAAACGGCTCATGTGCGTTCCTTTGTAATGATGAGGAAGGTCTACCAGCAAGTCCACGGTTGCAACGCTACTCTGCCGTCCCGCGTTTTTATCAAGAACCGAGACCGGGTAGCGCAAACGTCGAATACCGACCTTTTGTATAGGAATGTTGCGAGAGTCCTCGCGACTTTGTACATCTACCATTGCTTGAGTTTAGCATGAGTTGGGGATGATGTTTAACGGGTAGCGGGACGAAAGTTTCTGGCTTTTGCCGGGGCCCGGTTAGCGCCCGGTGGCGCTACAGTCTTTCGGCCGACTCCACCGTGTTAAAAAGCAACATCGTAATGGTCATAGGGCCCACACCGCCCGGCACCGGGGTAATTGCCCCAGCAACCTGCAAAGCTTCCTCATACATGACGTCGCCCTGCAAGCGGTACCCTTTTGTTGTGTCGGGTGCGTCAACTCTGTTCACCCCAACGTCTATCACCACCGCACCGGGCTTAATCATGTCGCCGGTTACCATTCCCGGACTACCAGCAGCCGCAATAAGGATATCGGCACGGCGAGTATGTTCGGCCAGGTTTTGGGTTCGGGTATGACACACAGTGACCGTAGCGTTACCGTAAGGACGTTTCTGTGCCAGCAGTGACGCAAGAGGTTTTCCGACAATATTACTGCGTCCAAGGACGACGACTTCGGCACCTTCTGTCTTAACGCCGCTTTTTTCCAGCATGACCAGCACGCCATGTGGGGTGCAGGGAATGAATCCTGGGAGTCCTAGCAGCATGTTCCCCATGCTTACCGGATGAAAGCCGTCTACGTCCTTGGTGGGATCTATGGCCGCAATTACCCGGCCGGAGTCTATGTGTTTGGGAAGCGGTAGTTGTACCAGAATTCCGTGGATCCGAGGGTCAGCGTTGAGCTGGGCGATAAGATCAAGCAGTGCCGACTCGGATGTGTCTGCAGGAAGTCTGTTATCGCTTGAGTAAATGCCCAAGCGCTCACAGGCGCGTTCCTTGGCCGTGACGTACGAAATACTGGCGGGATCCTCCCCCACCAACACCACGGCAAGTCCCGGGGTGACTCCCCGTGCGCTTAGCTTCTCAATACGCTCACCAAGTTCAGTTTGAACCTCTGCGGCAATCTGTTTTCCATCTATAATTTTTGCTGACATAGTACAACCTATGTAGCATGGAACTGGCGCTGGCGCAAGTTCAGGTTTGGAGCAGGTAGCTAAGTTTAGGCTGACTTGATTTCAGGCTGTGCTCCGTGATAGTTTTACATATCAGTACGCTCTATTAATCCGCCGTGACGGTTCGCCGTGGGCACATACAAGGACGACATCCGCGTGAGAGTCTCAAAACACACAGTTATCTTTTTACTTCTAACGGCCGTTCTGCTATTCGGCGTTCCCGCTGGAGTTTTTGCACAGGCAGATGAAGACTTCACGCCGCTTTACGGTCGTGGAGACCAGATGCTTTCTCTTAGCCTTGGTCCCTTCATTCCGCTGTTCTTTGCAGGTGGTCCGGATGGGATTCAGGAGACAAACCTTTCCTTGGGTGGCACCGGGAACTTGCAGTGGCACGCCTTTCTGAATCCAAACCTCACCCTTGGTGGGGAGCTTGGCGGAACCTTCACCTTTAGTCCCAATCGCACACTTTTTATGGTGCCGCTTACAGCGCGTGCAACATATTTTTTTAGAAACTATCCGTGGGAGTTTCCGGTCTATCTTGGCGCCGGGGTGAACTTTTCACGTATTCCCGATGAGGCCTTTAAGGTTGACCCTATTCTCAAACCCGGCTTTTCAGTATTGTGGAATCTAGATTCGGAATGGGCCTTTGGCAGCAACTTTGTGTACTGGTGGGTGCCGCAGATCTATCTTGATTCCGACCTTGAGGATGAGAACCGTTTTGGAAACTTCCTTGAGATCACCCTTACCGCAGTCTACCGATTCTAAGGCGTTATATGACTACACATGAAACTACAGACGAAATGAACCAGGTGCAGATGCAACACAAACATTCTTCCCGGAAATCCGGCTCAGGGCGCATCCGAATCGTTAGAGGTGCGCTTGCCAGCCTGCTTTTGAGTGGGCTGCTGCTTTTTGCGGCCTGTGAAGAGCAACCCTACGGTATTTTTGCCTCCATTGAACGCGAGCAGGACGTTCCGGACTCGGAACTGGGTGAGGACGCAACCATTTTTGGCATGGCGCAGCTTGGCGACGAGTACTGGTTGTCCTACATGCGCCTGCAGCGGCGCCCGGTGGGCGGTGGCCCCCGTGATTGGGGCGGTGCCCCCCACCCGTCCGGCTTCTCCTCATCCGGTGATCATGCGCTGAGCTTAGTCGGCGAGCCGGGCGGCTCAATTTATGCCGCGTTTCGTACCAATAAGGCCAACAGCTGGAACGTTTTTAAACGAGAGACGGCAGCTGGCGACTGGGTTTCCCTTGAGACCCAGAATCACGAGATTATTCGGCTGTTTTTGGTCAATAATGAGCTGTATGGTGCCGCGGTTGCAGGCAGGAATAGTAACGGTGAGGCGAACAGCTACGAGCTTGTTCAAATTGATATAACAAATGGCGGAATTTCCGGCACTGCGCGCGAGACCGGAAGCTATCCGGTTCGTGGAGGGTCGTATTTAGCAGGCGCCACCGCAGACCATAGGTATACCTTCTTCACACAGACATCTT
>PXEI01000489.1 GCA_003564775.1 Spirochaetaceae bacterium | reverse complement strand
TATCCAACGTCTTTTCCCCGCCGGTAAAGGGAACGACTCCACCGCACCGGAGCTGGTGAACCACAGATGAGCATCCACCCCAAGCGAGCTCTTGTCATGGTAGTCACCCATGACAAAATGATACGGCATATACTGCGTTGGAGTCGCAAGCCCGAGCTGAGCTGCCGAATCTCCGCGAAACCCGTCGGCACACACCACGTACTCGGAACGCAGTTCCTCGGTACCTGTCGACACGGGTTGCGAGCTATACTCGCGTTGCCAGCTGGACTCGGGTTGCGAGCTGTACTCGGGTTGCACTATTGAGGCAGGACGCAGGCCTGACGCCGGTTGAGGACTTGACACGACATCGTCCTCGGCACGGCTCAGTACAAGCCGTACTGGTTCGGCATTATCTATGCGTTGTGCAGCCCACCCTTCGCGGACCGCCACGCAATGCTTGTTCAAGTGCTGGCGCAACAGTTCCTCGGTCTCTGCCTGGGGGAGAACAAGAATATACGGGTGACGCCCGGAAATTTCGGAGAAACCAAGACGACCAAGAGTGCGGTGCTCGTTGTGAACATACGCTGCTCGTACCTTGACGCCACGTTCAAGCATCGCGCTCTCAAGTCCAATACGCGCAAAGATCTCGAGTGAGGCCGGTGTCACTCCTATGGCACGCGACCCCTCGCGTCGTCCAGTTCGCCGCTCAACAAGGATCGGCATGGCACCCTGCGCCGCACATAACGCCGCAACGGTCATTCCAACGGGGCCAGCGCCAACTACTACAATCTGCTGCATACTCCAGAATGTAGTCATGATCGACCACTCAGGCTATACTTAAACTCTCATTCCAAAAGGAGCATCTTCGTGCGTTATCTCGAAATTCGCCTTGCGGGCAGCTTTCGTGACACCGGCCCACTCGTGCCGGGTTTAGTTCCCCCCGGCTCACAGGAAACTTTTCGCTACGACCGTTTTCTGGAGACCGTTCAAAGGGTCCTTAGGTCCCGGAGAATTCGCCGTGTCTGTATACACTGCGAGGCCAGCTTCACCAAGACGGGGTATGCTGGCCTTCAGGCGGTCCGACGTGAACTCGAGCGCCTGCGCAACTCCGGAAAGGAACTGGAGTTTTATGCAGCAGAGTACGGGCCGGGTGAGTTATTCCTGGCCTCAGTTTGTGACACCCGCTTCATTCATCCCTTAGGATCATTTGCTCTCCTTGGATTATCCTCGGAACTACTGTTTTTCCGCAAACTTCTTGCGGAAAGCAAAATTGGCGTTGAGGTCTTCCGCCGCGGCCGCTACAAATCTGCCGCAGATACCCTCAAACATGACCGAATAGACCCCCTCAGCAAGGAACAGTACGAGGAACTGCAGAAACAGCGCTGGGAGACTCTGTCCATGCGTTCCGCAGAAGCGCTGGGAAAACCTCTCAAAAAAATTGAAGCCCTACTTCAGGCTGGCGTTATCTCGGCGGCTGAAGCAGTTGACAAAGGTTTCTGTACCGCCATGACGACACCTTCCGAGATGCACGCGAAACGGACTGCACATAAAATGAAACCCGCCAAAGCTTTCCGCCTGAAAGGCCGCTATGGCCGCGGTAAACGGATTGCCGTTCTGTGCTTTGAAGGGGCCATTGTTGATGGTCGTTCGCGGCGCCTGCCGCTCATGGGTCAGGCCGTCGGTGATGAAAGCTTTTGCACCTACATCGAGAAGCTCCGAAAGAATCGGCGAGTTGCGGGGGTTGTCCTCCGCATTAACTCCGGTGGTGGGTCGGCCACTGCATCTGAAAACATTTACACCGCACTTCAGCGGCTCGCGTTGGAGAAGCCACTGTATGTGTCCATGGGCGCCGTAGCGGCTTCCGGTGGCTACTGGATAGCCCTGGCCGGGCAGCGCAGTTTTGCGGAGGGCCTGACCGTTACCGGTTCAATTGGCGTCATTCGCATTCTGGTCAACCTGCGTGACATGCTTCGCCGCTTTGGAGTTTCGGTATCGACCCTCAAAACGCATCCTTCAGCCGACTTCCCCAGTTCACTGCGAAAACCAACTAGCGACGAACGCCGAATGCTGGAGGAGGAAATGGACAGGATATACGGTGTCTTTATTGACCGCACCGCCGAGGCACGCAAACGACCACCCGCAGAGATCGCGCCACTTGCCGAAGGTCGTGTGTGGTCTGGACATGACGCGGTTCGCCTGGGCCTGGTGGATGAGCTTGGCGGGCTCCCCGACGCAATTGAGGACCTGCGCCGCTCACTGGGAATCCGCACGGCCCGGGTCGAGTTCTATCCTCGGATCCGCCGGACCATACTGCAGCGGCTGCTGAGCAGCGGTAGCAATGGCACCGGAGGCAGTGCAGCCGCGCTGGGGACTACCGGCTTTGGTGCAGACAGCGGCGGCAGCCCAGCAGATGTCGCGGGTTTTCTGTCACGCCCCATGCCCCTTGAGCCCGATGAGTTTATTCAGACCGCCGTCCGTGCACTGGGATCGCACCTACTCCACAACCCGGCAGCCCTCAATGTCGTCAACCAAGACGGGTAGACCAAAGAGTTCGTACCGTCCCAGGTAGTCTTCACGTCCCTCCGGCAGTTCACCCAGTCGCGCTCTATAGGCTTGAATACGCCGATAGGTGGTGAGAGACATAACAACCTGCCCCGATGGCTCACCGGCTTCACGGCGGGCCTGTATCTGGCTGTAGATCGAGATTATCAGCTCCTCTGCGCGTGGTTCGTCGTCGTGCATAAGCTCCTTGCCAATAGTCTACAACATGAGTACCCTGCTGGGCGACGGGAGTAACTATGAGTTCTAACAAACTACCCAAGGTCGAGGAGGACTGGAGCGATCTCCCGGTCACCGACGAAGCGGTACTGTGTTTTATTACGGTCAAGCAACACATTCTGCTCATCCATAAACTGCGTGGATTAGGTGCAGGCAAGATAAATGGCCCTGGAGGGCGGCTTGAGGATGGGGAAAGCTATCTGGAAGCTGCGGTGCGCGAGACCGAGGAAGAGGTTGGTCTCACCCCGCGCGAACTTGTTCCCATCACTCGGCTGCATTTCCGATTCATGGACGGCTATAATCTCCGGGCCCTTGTCTACCGGGCCTACGACTACAGTGGCTCACTCATTACTACTCCAGAGGCCGACCCCTTCTGGTGCGACATCGACGCGATACCCTACGACCAGATGTGGGAGGACGACCGCCACTGGTTACCGCGCGCGCTATCAGGCGAGTACCTCAACACCCGGTTTACCTTTGACGGTGACCGCATGCTGGACAAGTATATCGGAACTGTTCCGGCTGAGAACCTGCTTCACGACAGTTTGTCCTGCTCCGAAGCACGTGCGAGCACAAAGAGATAGTCCGAAAGTCGGTTCAGAAAGTTTTGTGCCTCGGCAAGGTTACTCATGCGCCGCTCACGGATGCAACGGACAATGCTCCGTTCGGCCCGTCGACACACAGTTCTGGCGACATCGATATACGCCGAACGCCGCTGCTCCCCGGGAGTTATGAACTGGCGTCCAATCTCGGTTCGATCCAGTAGGCGCTTGAGATGCAACTCAAGATCCTCTATATCACTCGTCTCGACTATGCGGATTTTCTTGTAGAGTGGATCCCCGACAGGGGTTGCTACCTGCGCGCCAATTTTGAACAGCACCTGTTGTGCTTCATACACGATATCGCCAGCATGGAGCTCACCAAGTTCGGCACGAACAACCCCGAGTGCAGCGGTCAGTTCGTCGATATCGCCCAAGGCCTCGAACAACATATCGTGCTTGGAACGCCGTTCACCGTTGAAGAGGCCGCTTTCGCCCCTGTCACCGCCTCGAGTAGTGACCTTCCCGAACTCGATCATGCGCTCCTACCCATGAAGACTAGTATCTTCCCTGAAGTTCCCGTATCTCCTCGAACTGTCCAAGTTTT
>PXEI01000031.1 GCA_003564775.1 Spirochaetaceae bacterium | reverse complement strand
GGTACAAACGGGTGATTGACGCCTCCCCGTACGTGGGGCATAGTGTGGTATACCCGAATAGTTTCAAAGGAAGAAGAAATGCCTGTCGTGGTTGATGACCGGACTTATTACAGGACGGCCGGGATTCATCGGGTGGCAGGCATCGGCAAGATGTCGCCTCTGGATCTTCGACATCAGCAGAGATTGGGGCTATCGGGGTGGGGGAGTACATGAAACCGGCGGTCCAGCCAGTTGATATAGAGGCACTATTCAAGACTGTCGTCAACGAATCACCGGTTGCCTTCTACATCGTGCAGGACGGCGAGTTCTGCTACGTCACACCCAACATTCGCAGGTTCACCGGATACGGCGAAGATGAACTGCTGGGCAGGAGTCCACTGGAATTCGTCGTACCCGAGGACAGGAAGGCCGTCGCCAAGAATGCCTTGAGGATGCTGAAGGGCGAACTCTCGTCGCCATACCAGTTCCGGGCGGTCTGTAAGAACAGCAGCATCAGGTGGATAATGGAGGCGGTGACGCCTATCCGGTACCGCGGCAGGCGGGCCACTCTCGGTAACTGCATGGACTTCACTGAGCGCAGGCAGGCCGAAGAGGCGCTGAAGGAGAGCGAAGAGCGCTTCAGGCTTCTGGCAGACAGCACACCTGCTGCGGTCTACCTGTGCCGCAATGATGAGCGATGGACGATGCTGTATCTTAACGACGCAGTGGAGAGCCTCACCGGTTATCAGAGGAAGTCATTCTTGAACGATGAAGTGAGTTTCTCCGACTTATTTGTTACTGAAGACCGCGAAATGGTGTACTCAGCAGTCACTGAGGCTCTGAAACAGGGTTTGCCCTTTCACATGGTCTATCGGATCATCAGGGCCGACGGAACTCTCCGCTGGGTAGAGGAGTTCGGCAATGCGGTGCGTCGTGACGGAGGCGTCCGGTACCTTGTGGGTGTTATTCTCGACATCACGGAGCGCAAGCGAGCGGAGGAGGAGCTGCTGGATACCAAAGGGCGCTTTGATCAACTGGCAGAGCAGAGCCGTACCTGGGTCTGGGAGGTGGATGCGGAAGGGCTGTATACCTATGTCAGCCACGTGGCCGAACAGGTCATCGGCTACCGGCCGGAGGAACTCGTCGGGAGGATGCATTTCTACGACCTGCATCCGGAGGAGGGGCGTGACGCGTTCAAGTCTGCGGCCTTCGAGACAATGGCACGGAAAGAGGCTTTCGTTGACCTGGTCAACCCGATTCGAGCCAGGAATGGCGATGTCGTATGGATGTCTACTAACGGCCTGCCGGTGCTTAACCACGATGGTTCTTTGCTTGGCTATCGCGGGTCGGATATCGACATCACCGAGCGCAGGAGGGCAGAGGAGGATATGAAGAGCCAGACCGCCTACTTCCAGCAGCTGTTCGAGGGTTCACCGGACGCGATTGCGATATTGGATACCGAGGATCAATTCGTTCGGGTAAACAGGGGATTTGAGAAGCTCTTTGGCTACGCCGGCGATGAGATTGTCGGCCGGTCTATCAACGATGTCGTCGTGCCGGAGGGCCATGAGGAGGAGGCTTGCGCATCGTCCCGTGCCGTTCTGGAAGGGGGCATCGTGCGGAAGGAAGGGGTGCGAAAGAGAAAAGACGGCAGCCTGGTGGATGTTTCTGTGACAGGCTATCCCGTCCGTATCGATGATGAACTGGTCGGGATTCACGCGATATACAGCGACATCACCGAACAGAAGCAGGCTGAGGAAGCTCTGCGTGCGAGTGAAGAGAAGTACCGGGTTCTGTGCGAAAACGCGAGCGACGTCATCTGGACCACCGATATGGACTTGAGGTTCACATACACCAGTCCTTCAGCAGACGAGCTACACGGCTATACTCCCGAGGAGATCACATCGCTCACCGTCGATAAGATTCTCACGCCTTCTTCCATGGAGGCGATCATGCGGATGTTCCAGGAGGAACTGGCAGCCGAGGAGTTCGCGCCAAACGAGCCAAGGAGAACTCGCCTCACAGAGGCAGAGATCGTGCGCAAGGACGGCTCAACCGTATGGGCCGAAGTGACAATGGCCTTCTTGCGTGATGAGACAGGCCGTCCTACGGGTATCCTGGGTATTGCCAGAGACATCACCGAGCGCAGGATGATGCAGCAGCAGCTCATACTGGCTGACCGGCTGGCCTCGGTCGGGCAGCTGGCATCGGGGATAGCACACGAGCTTAACAACCCCCTTACCAGTGTTATCGGCTTCTCCGAGCTTCTGCTCCGGAAGGGCCTTCCTGAGGACGTCACGGAATACCTCGTAATGATAAACAAAGAAGCCACCCGCACGGCCGGTGTAGTGAATGGCCTTCTCACCTTTGCCCGGAAGGAGGGCGCTGAGAAGGGAACCGTGGATGTCAACGAGATCATCCGGGGGGTGTTGCAGCTACGATCCTACGAGCAAAGGGCAAACAACATCCTGGTCGATGCCTGCCTGGCGTCCGACCTGCCTGATGTCATCGGTAACGGGGACCAACTGCAGCAGGTCTTAATCAACATCGTGATTAACGCAGAACAGGCGATGATGGAAGCCCGTCAGGGCGGCAGACTCACCGTCGCCACAGAAAGGGTTGGCCGCACGGTTCGCGCCTCGATCGCTGATGACGGGCCGGGAATAAGCCCGGGCATCATGAACAGGCTCTTCACCCCGTTCTTGACCACCAAGGAGGTCGGCAAAGGCACCGGGCTGGGCTTGAGCATCTGTCATGGAATAGTCACAGAACACGGCGGTAAGATATATGCTGAGAGCGAGTTGGGCAAGGGGGCTACCTTCATCATCGAGTTGCCTATCGGTGAGCAGCGGAGGGAAGGAGATACAGATGAGTAGTCCTGAACTCAGGGCGAAGAGAATCCTTCTGGTTGAGGACGAACAGTCGATCGGTGCGATGTGCCGGATTGTCCTCTCTGATGAAGGATTCGAGGTGGACGTTGCCGCCGACGGGAGCGTAGCCCGGGCCATGATAGAAGAGAGAGACTATGATCTCTGTCTCATAGATATGCTGCTCCCGAAGATGAGCGGCCAGGCACTGTACGAGTGGCTGCAGAGCACCCATCCCCGGATGGCAGACTCGGTGGTGTTCACCACAGGGAGTGTGATCGACGCGGAGATTATTGCTTTCATTGAGGGGACGGGCAGGCCGTTCCTGGCAAAGCCTTTTACGCCGACGGCGTTAACAGAGATGGTGAAGGAAGAACTGACGAAGCCGGGAGGAGGATGATGACGGCCGGAGATATCATCCTGATCGTGGACGACGAGCCGAACATAAGACGAGTTCTGAACGAGAGCCTGACTGCCGAGGGCTATCGCTGCCTGGAGGCAGCCGACGCCGTGGATGCCCTTGAGAAGCTGAGAGCCAATGCCGTGAGCCTTGTGCTGCTGGACATAAAGATGCCAGGCACATCAGGCGTTGAGGTTCTGCCCAAAATAGAGGCCGCCTTTCCTGATGTCTCCATCATAATGGTTACGGCGACAAGTGACGCCCACATCGCCGTGCAGTGCCTGAAGAAGGGCGCCTGTGAGTATGTTACCAAGCCCTTTACCCTTGGTGACATCCTGAGCAGCATCGGCCGGGCTATGGACCTGCGGAAGTTCATGAAGCGCGGAAGACCGGCCTGATGTCAGTCCTTCCTTCTCATTCGCCAGACCCGTCTGCTCTCCTCGTTTGCAGACCGAAGCGACTGCATTAGCTGTGAGCTTGCGGAGAGGTCTGAGGACACATATCGGTACTACCCATCGCGCTTTCCCCACAGAAGAGGCGCCAGCCCCCAGGACTATAGTATCGGGCACGCGGTACAAACGGGTGATTGACGCCTCCCCGTACGTGGGGCATAGTGTGGTATACCCGAATAGTTTCAAAGGAAGAAGAAATGCCTGTCGTGGTT
>PXEI01000241.1 GCA_003564775.1 Spirochaetaceae bacterium | reverse complement strand
GGCTCCTTACTTGCGGACAAACCCCACAACGGCTCCTGCAATGACTCCTACTCCACCAGAGATCAGGACCTGCCGCCGAACCTCTTCCACACCCCTGATGCTCCTGCCTATTCTGGAAAAAAGGTCAGACGAAGGTGCAATCAGTTCCATTGGAGAAACATAGTTACCCGCAACTCTCCCAAACAGCAAGTATCCGGCAATGAGCCCTACAGCACCAAAAATCAAAGCCAGCTTAACAATAGTGTTCACAGTCTTCTACTCCTTTACCAGCCGTACAAGAAGAGTATACCGCTTTGGTAGCCCTTTGACGCAGTTTTCCTGCTTGTGTATCATCACACAAGGAAACGAACTCCGACTAGTTCCCAAAGGATAACCACACATGAAACGAAAATTCAACTTCTCCGCTGGCCCCTCCACCCTGCCGGTACAGGTTCTCGAAGAAATCCAACGCGAAATTGTCAATTATCGCGGCAGCGGTATGTCGCTCATTGAAGCCAGCCACCGCGGCGCTGAGTACGAAGCAGTCCACAACGAGTGTATTGAGAATATTCGGACGCTGCTTGATATCCCGGCCAACTACCAGGTTCTTCTTCTTGGTGGCGGTGCGACACTCCAGTTTGGTATGGTACCGCTCAACCTCCTTCACTATGCTGGTGAGGGCAGCACCGCCGACTACGTCATTAGCGGGGTGTGGGCCAAGAAAGCTCACCAGGACGCTTCGAAGCTTGGCAAGACCCACATTGCCTACGATGGGGCCTCAACAAACTACACCACACTTCCTGAGAACATCAGCATGTCGGAGAGCCCCGTCTACGTGCATATTACCTCGAACGAGACTATTGGCGGCCTCCGTTGGGTAGACTGGCCGGATACCGGTACGGTTCCTCTGGTATGTGACATGTCAAGCGACATTATGAGCCGCCCGGTGCCGGTTGAGAAGTTTGGCATTATCTACGCCGGGGCGCAGAAGAACCTTGGGCCTGCAGGGGTCACCTTGGTTATTGTACGTGACGATGTTCTCCAGAACTCTGCAACTCAGCTCCCGGCGTATCTACGTTACTCGGTGCATGCCGAGAACAACTCGCTCTACAACACGCCTCCAGTGTTCTCCATTTATGCAATGAACCTGGTGCTTCGCTGGGTCAAAAAGCAGGGCGGCGTACGAAAAATGCAGGAGCTCGCCGAGCAGAAGGCAGACCTGATCTATTCCGCAGTGTCCGAGAGCGACGGATTCTACACAACTCCTGTTGACCCCACCTATCGTTCAGTTATGAACGTCGTGTTTCAGATAGCAGACGCTTCTCTTGACTCAACGTTTATCGAAGAGGCGGCCAAACACGGCATGGTCGGACTCAAGGGACATCGAAGCGTTGGTGGACTACGTGCTTCGCTGTACAATGCGATGCCGGTCTCAGGCGCAGAAGCGCTGGCGGACTTCATGCGTTCATTTGCTACTCGGCGTCGCTAAGTCTTAGGAATATGCTTTGGAATTATCTTGACGGCGCCCCCAAAGGGTCATACTATTAAAGTGTGGGGCGACACCGTAAGGTGTTGTCATGGAAAACAACGGTTGCAGGAGGCTGAATGGAAGAACCACCTATCTTTCACGGCCGGTATATCCGGCACCAAACAATGTTTAGTCGGGGCAACACGCCCTCATGAGTAAGTGAAATATCCCTGTAGGGATTTCAAAGAGCCGGTAGTTAGTACCGGCTTTTTTTGTGTCCCGCAGCGCGTCCGTCGAGTTCTCTAACCCGCCTCGGTGGCATTTCGGATCTCAACAGGTTGACGGGTTGACTCAATCACATCACGCCAGAGGCTACTCTCCGGGTCCACGTAGTTCCTGCTTGTTACTGCGATAGGGATAGGAAGGTGCACAAAATGATTGTTGATAAGACTAATGAGTATCTTTGTCTTGCCCGCCATTGCCGCATGAACTGCGTTGTTTCCAAGCCGTGCACAGTAGACCGAGTCGGTAGGATCGGCAACCGCACTCCGCACGGTATAACTGGGGTCGATATACTTCAGGTTGACGTGCATGCCAATAGACTCAAAGTAGGCGTTAATTCGGTCGCGGAGATACTGCCCTATGTCCTCTAAGCGCCGGTTGCCGGATGCATCGGTGCCCGACCCACCGTTGAGCAGGTTCTGCCCGGCTCCCTCGGCCACTATGACCACGGCATGCTGCCGTCTTTCCAGTCGCCTCTTCAGGTGCTCGAGCAAACCGTTGGCGCCTTCAAGGTCAAAGGGCACCTCTGGAATAAGCACAAAATTGGCCTCATGGCAAGCCAGCGCAGTATGTGCGGCAATAAAGCCCGACTCGCGTCCCATGAGTTTTACCAGGCCAATTCCATTGATCGCCGAGTGGGCCTCTACATGAGCACTAAAAACCGCCTCGGTAGCTTTCGCGACCGCTGTCTCAAAACCAAAAGACTTCTGGATAAAGCGGAAGTCATTGTCTATGGTTTTGGGAATACCAATCACCGCTATCTTTAGTCCCCGCCGTTCAATTTCCTCCGCAATGCGAAGGGCTCCCCTTTGTGTTCCATCACCGCCTATGGTAAACAGCACATTCAGGTTAAGCCGTTGAATGGTATCGACAATTTCCTCTGTGCGCTCACCTCCGCCACGCGAACTGCCCAGAATAGTTCCGCCAATCTTGTGGATATCGTCAACAACCCTTGGGTCGAGCTTCACTGGCTCCATGTTGTACTGGGCTATGAGCCCCTTATAACCGAACCGGATACCGCTAATGCGGGTCACACCATACTGATGCCAGAGACAACGCACCACGGCGCGGATGACGTCATTCAGGCCAGGGCATAAACCACCACAGGTAACCACCCCGGCATGCACGTGGTTGGGAGCAAAGTAGATCTTCTCACGAGGCCCGGCCATTTCCAGAAGCTCGTCTTCCTCATAACAGCGACTTCCGGCCTCCGGGTCAGTGGTTACGTCAAAGATAATGCGCTCACGATCGCTCACATAATTTGCCAGGGAGTCCCCGGCGGTTGAGGAGTATCCAATGGGTGAGGGTACCTTTGCCTCGCCTAATGCCGAAACACGGAAATCATAACTCATACTTCTACTCCCACATCAGCTGGTTCACGCTTCACAGCTATCATTATCGGCGAATGATCTCGCCGCCCTGGATTATCCGATCGGCACTGTCTATGAGTGATTGAGGAAGAGCAATGCCAATACGCTCGGCTACATCGAGATTAAGAATCATGTTCATTGTGGAGGCGTCGTCCACGAGAATGGGAGGAATGCTCCCCGGACTCTCTCCCTGGAGAATTCGGTGAATAAGCTCGCCGGTAGTCCTCCCAATTCCATACCAGTCGAATCCCCACGCAATCAACACGTCATTTGTCTCGGCCGAGTCGGGGTCGGCAGATAGCACAGGAACACCCGCCGCCATTGCCACCTCAGACAGTGCGCTGAGAGCTGCCACTACCTGATTGTCGGTGCTGACGTAGATCGCATCGACCCGTTGAATGATTGACTGAGTTGCTTGACGAACCTCGGCAGGGTTGGTGACCGTTTGACTGACAAACTCAATTCCCAGTTCGCGTGCCGCTGCTTCAGTTTGTTCGGCAAGGTACACCGCATTTGCCTCGCCACTGGAGTAGACATGCCCCAGTCGGCGAATGTCATGAATCTCCATGAGGAATGCTATTTGATCCTTTACCGGCGTGCGGTGGGTAACTCCGGCTATTCCGGGCGACCCTTGATCTATGGCCTCTACCAGGCCCGCCGAGACTGGATCGGTTATGGCGGTATACACCACCGGAATACCACGCATGGCGGACTGCAGGGCCTGCGCATTGGGTGTTGCAATGCCAACCGCGACATCGACCCCGTCTGCCTGAAACTTTGAAGCGATCTGCCTCGCCGCAGCTATGTCCGCGGTTGAGTCCTGCC
>PXEI01000133.1 GCA_003564775.1 Spirochaetaceae bacterium | reverse complement strand
ATTCGGCGGGGATGCACCGGAGTTAAGCGCGGAGAAGGAAGATGTTCGCATCCTTCTTGATGCCGCTCTGGAACATGCATGGACGGAGATCAAGAGCTATGCTTTCCAGACCGCTGTTGCCCAGCGGCGTGAGTCCAAGATCCGAAATATCTTTCAGAAGTACGTACCCGCTCAGGTTATCGAACAGTTTTTCACCTCTCCGGAATCAATGCTCGTGGGACAGGACCGCGAACTTGCGATTCTTTTTTCCGATATTCGGGGCTTTTCCGCTCTGTCGGAAGGACTCGAGCCAAGGAGTGTGGTGGAGTCGCTGAACCGCTACTTTTCTCGGATGGTAGAAGTAGTGATGCAGCAGCAGGGTGTCGTGGATAAGTACATTGGTGATGCCCTTATGGCGTTTTTCGGCGCTCCGGCACCAGACCAGGAAAGCTGCTTCCACGCGGTGTCGGCCGCATTGAACATGATTGACAACCTTGACGATTTTAACAGTCAGCAGAGTTCACATGGGCGCCCTGTCTTTTCTATTGGGGTAGGAATAAACTACGGAGGCGTCACCATTGGGAATATCGGCTCGGAACAGAAGATGGAGTATACGGTTATCGGAGACATGGTCAATCTCGCTTCCCGTCTGGAAGGATTAACCAAGCCTTACCAACAGCCAATTATCATTTCTGATTCGGTGCAGAAGAGCATTGACGGGCGCTTCCCATGTCGCATGCTTGATAGGGTTGTAGTCAAAGGCAAGAGCAATCCTGTGGTGATTTACTCTGTCCAGCGTGCCCTGTCTGAGGAGGAACAGGAAGCATGGAAGCTTCATCATGAAGGACTGGAGCACTACTACGATCGTCGGTTTGATGCGGCTAAAGAGTGCTTTGAGCGAGTCCTGGAGGCCTTTCCCAACGACCGTCCAGCCAGCATCTTCCTCCAGCGGTCCGACTCGCTGCGAAAGGCCAAGGTTCCCGATACATGGACAGGCGTTTTCACGATATCGGACAAGTGAGATTTCTGAACAATGAGTCAGGCAAGGTCGCAGTTTCTGAAAGCAGCACATTGAGTTAGTTATTCCTCCCCATATGTGGTCTACCGCACAGATGGTGCCCCCAAGTAGGCATTACCTTTCTCCAACAGATTAGAAACGGCAGCAGAGGCACTTGTCTTCTGCACGTAACAACTGGAAAAGGATTCGGTATGAAAAACCGTCGGCTGTGGGAGATCCTCGCACTGTTCACTATCGTAGCTGTTGCACTCGTACAGTGCGACCAGTTTATCCTCTATGACGAGTTGGTAGACGAGAACCTCGAGAGTCAGGTCGCTCAGTCTCCCGCAACTCAAACAGCAGAGCTCGCAATTGCGCCGGTCGCGGCAACGCTGACCGCGACTGCAAGCCTTACCTTTTCTGCAAGCGGCGGAACACCACCTTATGTGTATTCCATGACTTCCGGATTGGGCACAATAGATGCCGATACCGGGGTGTATTCAGCACCCCTGGGGGCAAGCACGGATGCAGTTCGGGTTACCGACGCCGCGGGAGGAACGAATGATGCCGCAGTGACTGTGACTACTGCAGGAGCTCTTGGAATCAGCCCATCAAGCATAAGTCTTGTAACGAACGGGAGCATTACCTTTGCCGCAGGCGGCGGTACCGCACCCTATACCTTCTCGGTCGAATCTGGGGGAGGCGTGATCGACGCTGTCAGTGGCGCGTACGTCGCGCCGCCAACATCCGGATTGGCAACGGTTCGGGTGACGGATTCGCAGGGAACTCCCGAGACAGCCGAAGCGTCGATCACCGTCAACATCGCTGGCGCGCTCTTGATTAGCCCAAGTTCAATTGTATTGGGTACTGGTGGCAGCGTCAGCTTTAACGCCTACGGTGGAGTGGCACCGTACGCTTTCTCTATTGTTGTGGGGGGAGGCTTGGTAGATCCAGTGACTGGCGTGTACAACGCGCCACTTGGCTCGGACAGTGTCACGGTTCGGGTCACCGACTCGGACACCCCGCCAAGCACGAATGATGCGGCCGTGACCGTCAATGCACCGCCGCCCGCCGCACTCGCAATTAGCCCGAGCTCTATTTCACTCTTTACCAACAGCACCGCGGGTTTTGGCGCCGGGGGTGGCGTACCGCCCTACTCATTCTTGGTTGTTGCTGGCGCTGGCTCCGTTAATCCAACCACCGGCGTCTTCACTGCGTCTTCGACGGCCGGTACGTCCACCATTCGGGTGACCGATTCAGATGCACCGCCAGCCCAGATCGAGGCCATAGCCACGGTCTACGAACCACTTAGGATTGTGCCGGAGTCCAGGTCGCTCACTGTCGGTAGTTCGTTTAGCTTCTCGGCAACTGGCGGAAAGACACCGTACAACTACACTGTTGTTTCCGGCGGAGGTTCAATGAACGCGGCAACCGGCCTATACACCGCACCCGGTGGCGCTGGCAGCGCGGTAGTCCGGGTGACCGACGATCTCATGAATACTCGCGATGCGGCAGTCACCGTTACGGCGGCTCAACCGCTTGTGATCACGCCCGCATCGAAGACGCTTATAGCAGGAGACTCGGTAAGCTTCACCGCTATCGGCGGTACATCGCCGTACACCTTCTCCATCCTTGCGCCTGCAGACGGGTTCATCAACGCGACAACCGGCGAGTACACAGCTCCCGGGTCTACGGCAACCGATATCATTCGGGTAACAGATGCTCTCAACAACACCTCCGACGCAACGGCAACGGTTGTGGGTGCGGGGCCCTTGAGCATTTCGCCAGGTTCGGTCACCGTCCCCGTAAACGGCCAGAGGGTTTTCTCCGCCTCGGGCGGCGCTCCTCCGTACAGCTTCGCTGTTGTCTCGGGCGCCGGGTCCATCAACGCTTCCACCGGTACCTACAGCGCACCATCTTCCGCTGGCGCCGTCACGGTGAGGGTAACCGACTCTCTTCTGAATAACCAAAGTGCAACTGTCGACGTAGCGGGCGCGGGGTGTGGTCTGAGTTTCACCGAAAATGAGCCGAACGACGATGACAGCCCACCGTGGACCAACGTTGACGACTTCGGTATCGAGCTCGTCCCAGGCTGCTCGGTGACAATCTTCGGCGAGACAGACCTCTCTGGCGAAGCCGACGTCTTTGCGTTCAGCAGGGGAAGCGCGAACGTTGTAACCTTCATTGCGACCTGGAACACGGGAGACGACGAGCTTGACTTTCAGCTGTACGACAATGGCGGCAATGACGTAGTCGACAGCGACTCCGACGGGGCTGATATAGAGTTCATGATGTGGACAGTTGGTGGTGGTTCGCCGATGCGTTACCTCGCGATCGAGACGGCGGGAGATGGCGGCGCAAGCTACACCCTCACTATCTCCGCGGAGTAGCCATGTCGGCACAACCTGATGCATTTACTCATAAATGGCAGTATGTTATACATATGATTCGCAATGGGAGTGAGTGATATGACAGATAACACATATAGACGACCTGCCGGAAAGTCAGCCGTTCTGTTCATGGTAGCCGTTTTGGTGCTCTTTGCAGGGTGGGGGGGCATCTCGATTCTGGCGCAGTCTGTGGGTTCCCAAGGTCAGAGTTCCCGAACAGCCTCCGGGCCACTATCTACGAATTTCACGCGCGATACTGCCGGTGTTGAGGTTTCCAGTTGGCAGCAGTCGGCGGAGCTGGCACGTTCATCTGTGAGAGATTTTCCGGTAGATGGGCGCCCCTTGGTCAGGGTTGCCTCGGGTTATAGTGTTGAGCGGCGCGTGATTCACAATGAACAGTCGCGGGGAACGGCTTTTCCGGTGCAGCTTTCGGAAGAGGAGTGGCGCCAGAGACTGAGTCCGGAACAGTACCGCATTATCCGAGAGTCCGGAACCGAGCGGGCTTTCACCAGCGAGTTGGACAAGATCTATGAGCCAGGAATCTACTACTCCCGGGCGACGGGACAACCCCTCTTCAGTT
>PXEI01000011.1 GCA_003564775.1 Spirochaetaceae bacterium | reverse complement strand
GGCGCGAGTTGAGCTGAAGATACGCTACTAGACGGCGTGACATAGACACATAGAAGGAGCAGCTAACATGAGACGAGAGATTACTCATACCGATGCAGCACCGGCGGCGGTGGGGCCCTACTCGCAAGCGGTTCGATTGGGCTCAATGGTGTACAGCTCTGGCCAAATCCCCTTGGACCCTGACTCTGGGGAGATTGTCTCCGGGGGAATTAAGCAACAAGCCGAGCGTGCCCTCAAGAACCTCAGTGAGGTCTTGAAGGCTTCCGGCTCTTCCTTGGAACAGGTTGTCAAGGTTACCTGTTTTATCACCGATATGGGCATGTTCGGTGATATGAATGCGGTCTATGCTGAGTTTTTCAGCACCAATCTACCTGCCCGTTCGTGTGTTGGGGTTGCGTCGCTGCCTAAAGGCGCCATGGTTGAGTTTGAAGCCATAGCGACAACTGACTGAGTAAGGACACGGAGTTACGCCTCCCTGATATCCAGCACCTCGATGATGCTCTTCTCAACCGCCTTGACAAAGGCCTCCTTGGAGAGGCCTGAGGCCTTGACAATGCACACCGCATTGTTGAAGGCGTTTCCGGGAAAGGTTCCAAAGGAGATAATATCGCCCCCGGCATCTGCAATGACCTGGCTGAGTTCCGCGATCTCACCTGGCTTCTCAGGGATACGGAGGGTAGCACGAATGCCCTTTGTCCTGACGCCGAACAGGTCAACGAAAAGCCGAAACACGTCTGACTCGGTAACAATACCACAGAGATTGTTGTTCTCATCCAGTACCGGTAGCCCACCTACATCTGTGTCGCGCATCAGGCGGGCAGCATCCTCAACAAGGTCATTAGCATGTATTGTTTTGGGAGCCTTGGTCATGACCGACTTGACCTTAAGCTTGGACAGCAGATTGGTCATTTCGTAAACATTGAGCGAGGATGCCGGTGACGGCGAGGCATAGAGAAGGTCTTTCTCCGATACAATTCCCACCAATTTATGGTGGTCCAGCACCGGAAGACGCGAGACTTTCTCACGCCGCATAATGTCTTGTGCATCGGTAACCGGGGTGTCAGGCTGAACAGTGAAGGGATTTGCCGTCATTATCTGGGACACAATCATGCTTCTCGCTCCTTGTTGCACATTGGGGCTTTCTTACACCTAAGTCTATGCTTTGCTTCTCAATTATACACCGAGGTAGGCATTTTTGACCTCCTCGTTCTGCATCAGATTTGCTCCGGTGTCGCTCATGGTGACCGACCCGGTCTCCATGACATAGCCTCGGTGAGCAATCTTCAGCGCAAGATATGCGTTCTGCTCGACCAGGAAGATGGTCGTCTTGTTCTCCTGGTTGATCTGAGTGATGATGTCAAAGATCTGTTGCACAATGAGGGGCGCCAGGCCTAGCGAGGGTTCATCAAGCAGCAGAAGACGAGGTCTGCCCATAATGGCTCGTGAGATAGCCAGCATCTGCTGCTCTCCGCCGGAAAGGGTTCCACCAGCCTGATGCCTGCGCTGTGCCAGAATAGGGAAGAGCTCAAAGACCATGTTCAGGTCTTTATGAATGGCCGCTTTATCCTTGCGGAGAAATGCACCAAGATCCAGGTTTTCCCGGACAGTGAGATTTGGGAAAATGCGGCGTCCCTCAGGCACCTGAGAGATTCCCAGACCCACAATTTGATCCGGCTCAAGCGAACTAATCTCCTGGCCTTCAAAATAGATCTTCCCGGTACGTGCGGGCACGATCCCGGAGATCGACATGAGCGTTGTGCTCTTTCCGGCGCCATTCGCACCAATGAGTGTAATTATTTCACCCTCAGACACCTCGATGCTTACGTTCTTGAGGGCCTGAATTTTCCCATAAAAGGTGTTGATGTTGTCGAGCTTAAGCACTGACGTCCTCTCCTAAGTAAGCTTTGATTACAACCGGGTCTTTCTTAACTTCTTCAGGTTTGCCGGATGCAATCAGCTTTCCGTAGTCCATGACATAGATTCGCTCGGACAGGTTCATGACCAGGCTCATGTCGTGTTCAATAAGAAAGATCGAGAGGTTCTCTTCATCGCGAAGTCGGCGAATGAGGTCTACCAACTGCCGGGTTTCTTGTGGGTTCATTCCGGCGGCGGGCTCGTCGAGCAGCAGCAGGAAAGGCTCAGTAGCAAGTGCTCGCGCTATTTCGAGCCGGCGCTGTGCGCCGTAGGGTAGGTTCATCGCTGCCTCATTCGCCCATTGAGCAAGCCCTATTTTATGGAGAATGACCAGACTGTCCTTGACCACCTGCGCCTCTTCTTCACGAGTGCGGGGATTGCGGAATATTGCACCAAGGATGCCGGATTTCAGACGGCAGTCCCTACCGATCATAACGTTTTCGAGCACCGTCATTTCCGGAAAAAGTCGAATGTTTTGGAAGGTTCTCGCCAGACCATGCTTGGTGATGATATGTGGCTTTAATCCTCGAATGCTTTGAATCTCTGTTTCCGGACGACCAGCCTTGATCTCACCCCCGGTGGGCTTATACATACCGGTGACGCAGTTGAAGAAGGTGGTCTTCCCGGCACCGTTTGGGCCTATGAGTGCGACGATCTCCCCGTGTCTAATGTTTAGGTCAACATGGTCGACCGCACGCAGTCCGCCAAAATCCATGGTGAGCTTTTGTACATCAAGTACCATTTCCATCTACTCCTCGGTTCCGGCGACGGCGTCAACCACAGACTTTTTTTCCGCCTCGGTGATTGTGTAAGCCTTGCGTCGTTTCTTGATAAAACCGCCCGGCCGGAAAACCATCATAGTAACCAGCAGTGCTCCAAAGATGAGCATGCGGTACTGGGCGAAGGGACGCAGGTACTCCGGTAGCAGCATGAGCACGAGGGCGCCCACGAAAACACCGGGAATACTCCCCATACCACCAAGAACAACGGTGGAGAGAATAATAACCGACTCCCAAACCGTGAAACTTGCCGGGTTAATGAAGGTTGTTCGCGCGGCAAAAATGACGCCCACGAGACCTCCCCAGATAGCGCCAATTCCCAAGGCGGTCAGCTTGGCCTTGGCAATGCTGACACCCATAGCCTGGCAGGCTATGTAGTCTTCCTTCATGGCAACCCATTGCCGACCGATGCGTGAGTTCTCAAGTCGATTGACCACGAAAATGGTGAGTATTACCACCGTGAGCATGATGAAGTACACGAACACCGTTGTTTGCTGCAGTCGCATGCTCATTCCAAACAGCTGCGGGCGGGGAATGTTTGGTATACCCGCAGCACCTCCGGTCACCGCCTGCCAGTTCTGGAGCACAAGCCGGGTGATTTCTGCAAACGCCAAGGTTACAATGGCCAGGTAGTCACCACGTAGTCGAAGCGTGGGTAACCCAATAAGGAGACTAAAGAGCCCAGCGAGTGCGGCTCCAATTGGGAGTGCAAGCCAGAAGTTTATGCCAAAGTACAGGTTAAGCAGCGCGTAACTATACGCACCAATAGCGTAGAACGCCGCGTATCCAATATGAAGCATGCCGCCCAGGCCAATAATAATGTTCAAACCAAGTCCCAGTACCACGTAGGTGAGGGCGGTAATCATAATGTTGGTATGGTACATGGAGTTGAGAAAAGGGTAGGCAACCGCTGCCGCAAGTAACGCGCCAACAAGTCTCACGCGAATTTTCGGGGTGTCCAGTATGCCGAGTATTTTTTCCTTACCGGCACCGATTCGTTTCCCAAGCTGCGAAAGTGCACCCGCAGCCTGCAGTTCTCCGGTCTTCCGACGCATTGCGTAACGCCACACTACGGAGATGAAGAAGGTGCCGATACCGATTATCGCCAAGTTTGTCCAACGCCAGCGTATTGTTCCGGTAATGGTATTGACCCGAATAACCATGATAGGAAAAGTCAACAACATGAACCATAAAGAGACGAGCAGCGAACGACGTAGTTCGTTTAATCGTTGTGTCATCGTGGGGAGCTCCTAAACCTTCTCTATCTGGCCCTT
>PXEI01000474.1 GCA_003564775.1 Spirochaetaceae bacterium | reverse complement strand
TGAGAGAAAGCGTTCAAACAGCAACTGCATGCGAACCGGATCTACCGCGGTTATGCCTAAGCTGTAACACACCACCGAGTTGGCCGCCGAGCCACGCCCCTGGCAGAGTATTCCCTGGGCACGGCAGAAGGCGACAATCTCGTACATCGTGAGGAAGTAGCCCTCGTAGCGCAACTCACGTATGAGCGCCAGTTCCTTTTCAAGCTGTAGCCGCACCTGCTCAGGCAGCGACTCTCCGTAGCGTTCATGCGCCCCATGCTGACACAACTCACGCAGGCGCCCCTCGCTACTATACCCCTCGGGGAGCGGTTCCTCGGGGTAACGGTACTCCAGCATCTCCAAGCCAAACTCGGCACGCTCAAGAAGCTCAAGTCCGGTACTCAGCGCCTCCGGTATATCCTGGTAGCGCTGCTGCATGAGGTTTGGGGTAGGGAGCGCATAGCGGTTGTTGGGGCGCAACCGTGTGCCGGCCTCACTCAGCTTTACCCCGTGACGTATGCTTGTCAGAACGTCCTGCAAGCGCTGCCGGTCAGGGGCATGATAGAGAACCTCCGGTGTCGCTACGGAACGCAGTCCATAACGCCTGGACAGATCCAGCAACAGGGCGTGCCGCTGCCGATCCTCGGGAATCTCATGGCGCACCGCACCAAGAAAGAGCCGAGTCCGACCAAAGGCTGGAAACAGAAGCTCCACTAAACCGGAGGCAGTCTCATTGAGTACCGGCAGCACCAGCACAAAACGACCAGAGCCTTTGACCGACGGTTGGAACTCAAGAAGATCCTCCGGCTCAAGGAGGCTCTCACCTTTTGGCCTGCGTGAGCGGCCGCGAGTAATGAGTTGTGAGAGGCTCCCATACCCGGCCCGGTCAAGCGCATACATAAGCACAACCCGGCCGCCTGACAGGCTCAGCTCTGCACCATGGAGTAGCTGCACTCCGTGTTCACGGGCCGCTACATGGGCACGCACCACACCGTAGAGTCCGTCTCGGTCACTCAGGGCGATGCCCGGCAGTTCATACGCGGCTGCAGCCGCTACAAGCTCATCCGGCGCAGAGGCCCCCTCAAGAAAGGAGTAGTATGACTTACACCACAGTGGAAGATAGCTGCTGCGGCCGAGGGCTGCCTGCTTAGAGGCCACCATGCACCATCCAGCTGTGGCTCTTTGCGTCGAAGTAAACCCAGAGCAACCGTTGCCGCTGGCCGTAAAGGTAGTAGTAACTACGCGCACCGGCCTCATGCCACCACTCCGTTGCAATGATGTACGGACCGGCAGCGGCGGGCACACCGGCAGCAGCAGACACACCGGCACCGCCGAACGGCCGTGGCTCGGCAAACAAACGTCGCACCACACATGGGTACTGGAGGTCGGGAGCCGCCGCGTCCGTGCCAACGGGAGCACGCGCCTCGGCAGCGTCCAGACTCGTGCTCGCACGCGCCTCGGAACTAAAATACTTTTCGGAGCGCCAGCTGAATTTCTTCTCAGGCAGGTAAGAGTCAGCAGGGTGCGCAAAACGCACCGCGGTCTCACCGAACCGAGCACGGAGATAGCTGTACGCACGTCCCTCGCCCTCGACGCTACGACCAAGCGTATGCGGGAAGAGCTCAAGTGAGTGCTGCCTCCCCAAACGGAACTCACCCTGCAGCACAAAGGCCTGTACCGGCGAGGGAAACTCAACACCGTCAAGCCGCAACCGCACCAAACGCTCAAAGAGCTTTAGATCACACCCGGCCGCGGCTGGCCGTACACACTCCTGCCGCACCGAGTCGTCCTCAAACTCAAGACTTAGAAAGAGTGCCGTTACCAGCTCACCACGTGCGACAGCCGCATCAAGGAAGGCCCCCAGTTGTGGGTGTAGCTCCGCATACAGTGACTCCAGGCGCCGCACCGGTGCCGCTGGCTGAAAGCGCAGTCGCCGGTCGGCAGCCTCTTCACACGGGAGCACCGGCAGGTTCTCACGCTCAGCCGCCAAGCGGTAGGCGGCCCCGGCCAGGCGCCCAAAGCGCAGCTCAACCTCGTTCTCAGGCAGCCGCAGAAACTCCCCAATGCTCCGCACCGCAAGCCGCTCAAGCCGCCGCCGCTGTGGTGCGTCCAGGCCCAGCACATCCAGCCCCACCGCGCGCACCGCACGCCGCTCCGCCGCCGCCGAAACCGCCCCAAACTCCAGCCCACGCTTAGCGGCAACATACGCCCCGAAATGTGAATGCCCCGCGGCCACGGCGGCCGTCCACCCGGCGTCAGCCAGCCGTTCCCGCACCGTGCTACAGTACCCGGCAATTCCGGCGTAGGGGCGCAGCAAGCCGCGGGTACTGAGCCAGTACACCCCGGGCTCCTCTGCATGCCGCTCTACCCTGTCGCTTAAACGGAACAGCACCGACAACAGCTGCTCATGCGCGGCCGCAAGCCGCTCCGGCTGCAGGGGCTCCACATACAGGGCCGGAGCACGTGTCAGCGCAGCACCGTACCGGAGCCCAACCTCTATACCCAGGTCCGCAGCCGCTCTATTGCGCTCACGTATGCATACGCCTTTTTCATCCATCACCGCCGCCGGTACATTCCGCAGCTCTGGCTCACGTTGAATGAGCAGCTGTAGAGCCAGCGCCGGTACATTAATACAAACCATCTGGGCCATACAGCACTCGTGTGGTGTGAGCCCGGGTAGCGCCATGTTTGTTCTTCAGAACCTGAAGCTCTAACAGAAAACGCCCGTCTTCCAGGGGCTGCCGCTCGGCCGCTATGCGCAGTGAGACCAGCGGGCCGCCGGGGTAGTGCTCGGCGTTGTCACAGAGCAGCACCACCGCACAGTCCTTACGCTCGGCAATACGCGCGAGGCGTGCCGGAGCGGTTTCACGCAGGTCCTGAGCCAGCGGGAGATCAAGCACAATAAGCCCAAAAGCCGCTGAGCGGAGACAAATTTCAGCCGCCTCAAATGCAGCCCGTGCATCATGAACCTGTACAAAAGGAAGCACACCGCAGCGAACGCCACAGCGTGATAAGTCGGGGGGATACACCGGCGCCGCATGAGCACTGATCCAGACCGGTGTTTCATCTGCAGCCTGGGCCTCAACCAGCAAGGCTGCGGCATAACTCAACGCGCCAAGTCCGCCTACAACAGCAAGCCGACCGCGAAACCACGGAAGAGAAAAAGCGGTAGCACCGGCCGGTGAAGCGGCCGGTTCAAGGTCAGAGGCGCGAAGCAACATGCAAGAATTATACTAAACAGATGTTTAGTAATCAAGCCGGAATTTACCCCGCGCTTGCTTATCGCACCTGCCCCGCGCCCCTTCATTGCACCCGCGACTACATCGACCTGAGCTAAAGCTCGTAATCTACCACCGCCCGTTCACTGACCACCGACTTTACAAACTCGGCCGCGGCCACATGGTCGGGGTGTTTCTGGTACGCCTCAAGCCCGGCACGGCTTTCAAACTCACTATACAGCGCCACGTCGTAGGCCGCATCACTCGCGTTGTAGTTAATGCCAACCTCAAGTGCAACAATTCCAGGAACCGTTTCACACAGCTCCTCAAGGGTTGCCTTCATTCGGCGCGCATTCTCGGAAGCGGTTGCGCCTTCTACCTCCGGTTTAAGTTTCCAAAAAACAATGTGCTTGACCATGAATCCTCCTCATGTTTCGTCACTGTATGTTAGCACACGACCCTCGGCCGAGCACGGAAATTTACAGCACGACCAATGCAACAAATATCGGCCCAAAGATAACCGCAACCTTACCCACAAGTTTTATTAAAATGTTCAACGCCGGGCCAGCGGTATCCTTAAAGGGATCTCCAACCGTGTCACCAACAACCGAGGCCTTGTGCGCAGCACTGCCCTTTCCGCCATAGTTCCCGGCCTCAATGAACTTCTTGGCATTATCCCAGGCGCCGCCCGAGTTGGCCATCATTACCGCCAGGAGGAACCCGGTCACCAGCGAACCAATAAGCAGTCCGGCTACCGCCTCGCCTCCAAGGGTGAAGCCAAGCGCCACCGGAACCAGAAGCACCAGCAGTCCCGGAACTACC
>PXEI01000408.1 GCA_003564775.1 Spirochaetaceae bacterium | reverse complement strand
GTGCTCGGCCTTCCCGTCGCCATTGCTTGGGTAGTTGTAAACTGGCGCCGGAAAACCAAGCAACTCACGCACATCAACGTCGCTAAGGGTTTCACGCTCCACAAGAGCCTGGGTAAGCAGCTCAAGTTGATCACGATGCTCGGTAAGAATATCGGTGGCTTCTTTCAACGACTCTTTCAGAATACGTCGCACCTCCGCGTCAATAGCCTCGGCGGTGTGCTCTGAGTAGTCCTTATGCCGTGCAATCTCCTTGCCAATGAAGATCGGCTCATCTTCCTTCCCGAAAGCCACCGGACCAATGTCGCTCATTCCCCACTCGGTCACCATCCGTCGTGCTATATCGGTTGCCTGCTGCAAGTCGTTTTGCGTCCCGGTGGTAGTCTCATCAAAGATGAGTTTCTCGGCGATGTATCCACCGTAGGATATCTTGATCCGATCCAAGAGCCAACCTTTGCCTCGGCTATAGGCATCTTTCTCTGGGAGAGATACCGCGACGCCCAATGCGCGACCTCGTGGAACAACCGTGACCTTGTGTAACGGATCCGCGTGCTTAAGATAGTAGTGGAGCAACGCATGTCCACTCTCATGATACGCTGTCTTGCGCTTGTCTTCCGGAGTGATTATGCGCGATTTCCGAGCCACGCCCATGAGAAGTTTGTCTCGGGCCTCCTCGAAATCTTCCATCTCCACCTTTTCCCGATCTGAACGAGCCGCAAAAAGAGCGGCCTCATTCACCAGGTTTGCCAGATCCGCGCCCGAGGAGCCGGGGGTTGCACGGGCAACACGCTGCAGGTCTACCGAGCTTCCCAGCGGAATCTTTGCGGCATGAATGCCCAGGATGTCCTCGCGTTCCTCCATATCCGGCATATCAACAACTACCTGCCGGTCAAAGCGGCCCGGGCGTAGCAGCGCCGGATCAAGAACATCGGGACGGTTGGTAGCGGCGATCATAATCACGCCGTCCTTGGTGTCGAATCCGTCCATCTCTACCAGCATTTGGTTAAGCGTTTGTTCACGTTCATCGTGCCCACCGCCATAGCCTGCACCACGTGTTCGTCCAACCGCATCAAGCTCGTCAATGAAAAGAATGCATGGTGCGTTCTTCCTGCCCTGTTCAAAAAGATCACGAACACGGCTCGCACCAACGCCGACAAACATCTCTACAAAGTCCGAGCCCGACATGTGAAAGAACGCAACCCCAGACTCACCTGCAACCGCCTTGGCAAGCAGGGTTTTCCCTGTTCCGGGCATGCCGACAAGGAGAACACCCTTTGGAATGCGTGCTCCCATCTTCACAAACTTCTCTGGCTGTTTCAGGAACTCTACAACTTCCTCAAGTTCGTACTTGGCCTCGCGTTGCCCTGCGACATCGGCAAAGGTAATGTTTGTCTCACTTTCAACAAACTTCTTTGCCTTGCTGCGACCAAACGAGAATGCTTTGTTGCCGCTCCCCTGAATCTGGCGAAACATGAAGAAGATAAAGAAGAAAATGATCATCCAGGGCAGAAACTCAACCATGACCCTGAAGGGTGAGACAGGTCGAGGCGCACCGGAGAAACGCACCTCCTGGTCACGAAGCTGGTCGACAAGGGCCGAATCAAAGTACGGAATGTTCGAACTAAAGCTGCTCTGCTCGCCGCTCGGAGTCCGGAAGGTTCCCTGAATCTCGGTCTGATCAATTATGGTAACCGAGTCAATCTCTCCAGCTTCCAGATGGGAGAGAAACTGCGAATACGGTATCTGGTCGGGCGCTTGCCGAGTGTCGGAAAACAGAAGCACCATAAACATTCCAACGATTGCCACTAGAAAAAAGAGCGCAAACCGATTATTGCGAAAGTTAAAGTTCATATTCCCCGGTTCTCGGGGTCCATTGTTGTTGTCCCCGGGATTCGGGCTTTGGTTATCATTTTGCATATTCGTTTTCCACTCCGTCGGCTGTAACCCATAGCCGAAAAATACTCGTTTCAGCGGGACTGCTATCTGCCCGCGTTTTGTTCTCTTGCTCGGTTGGGTGCGGGCAACACCGTGTCGACACAAGATTATGGTAGCCAAAAGGCTTCCCAACAATTGCACAGAGGCCGTTTCGGTCCTCAAGTACAGGGATGTCTTCACGCAAATCGGCAGGAATTCTCCACTCTGAGAAAAGCTTCTTTACGCTCTTACTACCTACCCCGGTTCTGATTGTGTCTCCCGGCCTACGTGTTCGCAAGAGAAGAGGTGCGGATAACGTCGCGGCGTTGAGTTGTATCTCGAAGACGGGTTCTGCTTGTCCATTGTTTGGTGTGGACACAACCGGCCGGTCTTCTTTCCGGAGCACGACACGCATATTTTCCCGTACCCTCAGAACATACCCATTTTTGTCCGTTTGGACAACATCGAGCCCCCACAAAATGAGGTCGTGAAACTTCTGCAGAAGCCATCCCCCACCAGCGGCCAGAACTCCAACAGGTTTACCGTCGTCTGAACACGTAATCTGGGAAAAGAACCCCGATGTCGGCAAGCTTTGTGCCTTAGATGGGTCGCTTTCGCCAACTCTAATGCAGAGCCGCTTAAGGCTTTCTATCCGGACAACGTCGGGCGCGGCAAAGAATGCGGCACGATTGGTACACCATTGGTGACCGTGACGGTGCCATTGAATTCTGTCGTCTGCTTCCCTGCCCAGGAACTCAGCTACCTTCCGCATGCGCTCGTCAGCTGCAGGGAGAGTACTCCGGTACTCCGGGAACAACTGGTCAAGTACAGGCATGAGTCGATGTCGTACGCGGTTGCGTGCAAATGTTGTATCAGTGTTGCTCGAGTCCGTTACATACGCCAAGCCATGGTGTTCGACATAGGCGACAACCTGACTCCGGGGAAGGGTCAGCCATGGTCTGAGCACCCGGACGCCCTCAAGTACGCGCATTTCACTCATTCCGGCGGCTCCCGGCCCTCCACCCCGAATAAACCGCAACAAGACCGTTTCCAGTTGATCATCGAGGTGATGGGCCGTAAGCACTACCGAGTCAGAAGCGGCGCGCACCGACTCAGCAAAAAACAAGTACCTTGCCTCACGCGCGGCGGCCTCAAGTCCGCTGCGGCGTGCCTTGTGTAGCAAGACACCCGGCTCTATGTGTTTCTTTCTGAGTCGCACCCCAAGCTGCCTGCTTGTCCGCTGGACTACCGCAGCCTCCTGCACACGTTCCAACTCATCACGTATCCCATGGTCCAGATAGAGGGCCTCCAGAACGACTCCATGATAGGGTGAGTTTTTTTCATCTCGCAACGCGCAGGCTGCCATCAACAAAGCCGTGCTGTCGGCGCCACCGGAGTATGCAATATATAAGGTATGATCAGGATGTATTTCGTGTCGCAGGAGCGACCTGAGCAGCGTGGCCTTTGGATCAGGCCCCTCGTCGATTACAGTCATTCATCACCTGGCCCAGATCACCCTCAATTGCGTCACGGATAATCTCCCCAGCCCTACGACACGCAGTTTCAAGCTCCTGGCCCTCATGTTCCGACGGCGAGCCCAAAACATGTTCAACCACAGACACACCTTGTGACGGTCGCCCAATGCCAATGTACAAACGATAAAACTCAGTGCTCTCGGTTTCCGCAACTACCGACTTCAACCCATTATGCCCGGCAGTTCCACCACCACGTTTGAGTCGAATCCGCCCTACCTCTAGGTCAAGATTATCGCACACAACCAACAACTTCTCAGGACCCGCATGATAGCGCGACATGAGACGAGGAAGCACCAAACCGCTGCGGTTCATATAGGTAAGGGGTTTTACAAACACAACCGGCCCGGATGGGCCGGTTATGAGACGCGCCTGTTCGTAGCGCGCCAGAAAGGGTTTTCGAAACTGAAGATCGTACTGGGCGGCAGATTCCTCCACCGCCCGAAATCCAACGTTGTGTCGTGTCGATGCGTAGCGGACTCCAGGATTCCCAAGTCCGACCACCAAGGTAAGAGCCAACTACTCGCTCTCGCCCTCTTCGGCTTCTTCCTCTGGAGCTGCACCTTCCTCGCCTGCT
>PXEI01000326.1 GCA_003564775.1 Spirochaetaceae bacterium | reverse complement strand
CGCGCCTCCCAGTAACCACGGACTCGCCGGGTCGCACCGCGTCGCCAAAATCAAGCTCTACACCTCTGCTGCCGTCGCGCCGAATCTCGGGACGACCCTCGTAATACACTACATCGGCATCTTGTGCCATAAGAAACGCCGGACTTAGAAGCACTAACAGAAAAAGAACGAGTTTTTTCATAGCAGTGGCCCCTTCATGCCGTAGAGTAAGGGGGTGCGGTTGCGACTGTCGTCTAAGAGCAGCAGATACTCACCGCTCCCATTGCGTACACGCACAACTGCGCCGTCGGCCGAGAGATACTCCTCAAAGAAGGTGCGCATTTCGTAACTCACCGCAAACTCGGCATAACTGTTCTCGGTGATGGGGTCAATCTGCAGGATCTCGGCGTCCTTGAGGTCAAAACCCGCGGCACGGAGTCGTGTCCAGAGCAGATCAAGGTCGCTTTCCAGTACCAGCAGTTCACTGTCAAATGCGAAAGGAGTTTGTGAGTAAGCAACCACCTCTTCTACCGGCGACGTGGTAATGATATCTACAACAGCGCGTATTCGCCCCTCGCGTTGTGGCACCGGTACGGTTTGGCAGGCGGCCAGGACCACCGCGACAATAGTTAGAACGGCAACTTGTTTCATAATCCTCCCCTACATCCAAAATTGAATGATACCCCCGCAGCCTGGAAAAAACAATATACATTCCCGGCTGGGTTTGCTAAGGTGCCGGCCATGCACCTGGATAACACGCAACAAATGAAGGCCGAACTCATTCTCATAGGCGTAACCGTCATATGGGGTGCAACCTTTGTGGTTACTCAGTCGGGACTGCAGTTTGTCTCGCCTTTTCTGCTCATTGCCGCGCGCTTCTGGTTAGCTTTTGGAATTTTTGCTGTGCTTGCTGGACATCGAGTTTTGGAAATTTCGCGCGTCACCCTGCGCCGGGGGGTGGTCTTAGGAGGCTTCCTGACGATATCTTATCTAGCACAAACTGCCGGTTTACAGTATACCAGTGCCGCCCGCAGCGGGTTTATCACCTATCTGTTTGCGATACTGGTGCCGCCTTTACAGTATCTCATTGCCCGGCGTACCGTTTCGCTGGGGAATCTGCTTGGTCTGGCGGTAGTGGTACTTGGCGTGCTGGTTTTTAGTGCGCCGGGCGCGGGTGGACTCAACCGGGGCGACATCATGACCCTTTTGTGCGCGGTCGGGCTTGCTTTTTATGTGGTGCTGCTGGACCGCTACAGTTTACAGAGCAGCCCACAAGATCTGGCGGTACTCCAGTTTGGTACTGTAGCGGTGCTGGCAACCGTGGTCACAGGCGTGGTAGAGGGAGGGCTGGACGGCACCCTGTCGTTTACCCCTAGTCCGGCGCTGTTCTGGGCGGTGGCTTACCTTGGGGTGTTGGGAACCGCGGTGGCCCTTGGGCTCCAGACACGCTACCAGCGTGACACAAGCCCGGTTCGAGCTACCATTATTTTTGGGCTTGAGCCGGTTTTTGCGGCACTGGCCGCACTCCTGCTGGCGGCACAGGTGCCAAACGGGCATGAGCTTACCGGTGGTGCCCTTATTCTTGCAGGCTTGCTTATTTCGGAGTTATGGCAGTTTCGGCCGCGTGCGTCCGAAGTTGTATAAAAAAGTATTGAGGTAAACCATGACCACGTTTTCTGATCCTGTCCGCGCGGGGCTGGAGCTGTGCTCAGCAGCATATCTGCGCTTGCAACTGAGAGAGACCCGGCTTAATGACCTTGAGATCTCATCAAGTGATGCAGTCATTGTAGACGCAAACGCTCCCGCAGCACGGCTGTTGGGTCAAGAGGCGCATGAGCAAACTGCGGTTGGTATCCCAGGCCTCATTATTGGCAGGTCCTTGAGCGAGCTGGTAGTGCTGAACAAGATCAAGGAAGAAGCGATCTCGGCAGCAATGCTCCTCTCTCCGCTCACCGAGTTGGAGCTTGGTGAGGAGCTTCGCATGCGGCGCTTGCTTGCCGGAACTTGGATGATACTCCGCGGACACCGAGTTTCAGAGCGAGATGTCGTAGTAGTTGTAGAGCCAGCCACCCCTTTCGACTGGCCACTGGCTTCATCCGGGCCTTTGGTGCTGATCAGCTACCACGCGGCGGCTCCTTTTCGCATTAGGCGCTGCTCGTCCTCAGTTCTGGCGCGGCTCGGGAGAAACCCGGACTCGCTCATTGGCATGCCCTATCCGGAGTTGCTTCCGTCGGACTCGCGTTCGGGTCTTGTAAGCTCTCTGGAAGGCTTCCGCACCTCAGGCACCCAGAGCGAGCTTGAACTGCAGTATCCGGTGCTCAACCATGATGGGTCACAGCACCAGGCACACGACTTCGTCCTACCTTTGGGCGATGCTAGCGGTGTGCACGGCTTCATCTCCCATCTCTGGATAGAACACTAACGCGACACAACACGAAAGCGAGTTGTTGTTTATTGACCAAGTCTTGTTTATCTTACAGGGGTGATGAGACCAATGCCCCGGCACTACCGGCCTCAACCCAGATTCGTGAGGCTGGTTTTTTTTTGCACTCTTCTGCTCCTTCTCTTGATACCGGTCATGTACCTTGTGGGACAACAAGACAATGACGGCCCCGAGAGACCGCACGTTTTGGTGCTCTATTCGTACGACGCCCATTACCCCACAGCCTCGGATACCATTCAGACATTAAGCGCGCAACTGGAACGCAACGGCTACCTGTTTGAGATTGAGTACCTGAACGCAATTGGAAACTGGAGCCCACGGATGCGTGGCGCAGTGGGCAGGTACCTTGGCGAGCGGCTGGCGCACAGCTCACCCTACGACCTTGTTGTTATTCTGCACGACCAGGCACTACGCCTGCTCCTCACAGAGGGCCAGGAGTTGTTTTCCGATACTCCCATTGTTTTTGGTGGGCTCAAGGATGCGGGTTTGCAACAGCTTGCTGTAGAGCGTGCGGGCATGACCGGAGTCATTGGCCCTTCACCAGTTACTGCTACAACCAGGGCAATTAAGATGCTGTTGCCTGAGATATCGACACTCTATTTGATAAGCGACTACCCGCTGGAAGATGTCTACACCGAGCTCCAGCTCAGCGAGCTCCACCAGGTCTTAGGTGAGGTGCCGCTGCAGGAGCTGCTCCTACATGACATGCGCTTTAGCGACCTCACCGCGCAACTTCAAGATATTGACCCCAACGCCGCGGTACTTCCGCTTGAGTTTAGACGTGACCTGAACTGGACGCGCTTGCCCACACTGACGGCGTTGCGGCTTATTGCGGAGTCCAGCCCGGCACCTGTCTTCTCTGTCCTGGGAGCAGCACCGGATGCGGGCGCCGTTGGTGGTGCCTACCTGGACGGCGGTAATCTGGGAAGTTCTATCGGCCAGCTTGTACACCAAGTCCTGTCGAACCCGGAGGCGCCCTTGCCAGCCCCGGTGGAGCTTGACTCAAGCTATCGGTTTAGTCGCGCTACGCTTCAGACACACGCCATCTCGCTACGGGAGGTACCCGTCGGGAGTCAGCTCGTACCAGCCTTCTCGGACCTTCTGAGCGAAAACCCGGGTCTGGTTGCTTCCATAACCATTATACTGGCCTCACTTATCGTTCTGGTAGTGAGCCTTCTGGTTGCCCTGAAACACCGCGGCCGGCGAAATGCCGAACTTCGTGCAGCCAACGAAGCAACCGAGTCTGCAATGCTTGCAAGGTCGCAGTTTATGGCAAACATCAGTCATGAGTTACGTACACCACTTAACGGTATTTCGGGACTCTCTCAGGTGCTCTCGAGTACGGAGCTGGATCAAGAGCAACGTTCATTGCTGCGAATGCTCGAGAGCAGCACAAGTGACCTGACGGTCCTTATTAACGGTCTCCTGGACTTCACCAACTCCGAAAGTGGACGACTCAAGACCACCTCTGTTGAGTTCAGTTTGCTCACCCTCGCCCAGGAGGCGGTAAGGCTCACCGAGATAGAGGCGGCAAAGAAGCAGCTGTCGGTGGACTATAGGTTTGAGTTTGATCCGGAACATATCTTTCGTGGCGACCCGCACAAGGT
>PXEI01000177.1 GCA_003564775.1 Spirochaetaceae bacterium | reverse complement strand
GGTGTGAAACTCGTTGACAAATGAAATGTCATCCATATAATTTAGCCTGTACACATTCACGGTATTGGGCTGGAATACTTACAAGGAGAAGGGAATGAAACGGTTTTTCGTTCTATTGCTCGTGTTGCTGGCGGCGATTGCTATGCCTGGCTTCACGCAAGAGTCTACACTTATCGACTTTTCTGAATTGCTGGCGGATTGGCCGCCTGATAATCCCAGGGATAGTGAAGCGACTCTGCTTGACTATAGTCACATCGCCGGAGCAAGCGTGAGCGCGGATGACCGCGCACTCATGAAGACCTCTTTGGCGATCAACAACTGGGATGTCGAACTCAACTCATCGGCACGCACCGTACTGCGTCAAGGCAACACTCAGGTTCGGCAAGCTGTCGTTCGTGAAGGTGCCTCGCAGTTCGAGGGCGAAGGCGTTATGGGTATTCGCGTCTCCTTTCCGACCGAACCCTTTAATGCCTGGGCGTTGATTCAACCACCGTTCGAGATCCCGGCATATGCCGACATCGACGAGATTCAACCCGACGGAACCATGGAGGTTCCCCAGGAGGAACAAGGTCGCGGTCGAAAGTATGACAACAAGGGAGTAGTCAAGAACGTCGGAACACTCCGAACAGTTACTGTCAACGTTTACGGACTGAACTACCCGCATGCTCTGAGCCTCATTCTTCAGGACGAAAACAATAGAACTCAGGAAATCTTCATGGGTTACCTGAACTTCGACGGTTGGCGTGAACTGACCTGGGAGAACCCCAACTACGTGACCGAGGTTCGGCATCGCGAGTTGCGACAGTTTCCTCTCTATCCGCAGCTGGCACCTATGCGAAAACTCGTAGGAATGCGCGTCTACCGTGACGGTGCTCAAGTTGGCGGTGACTTTGTTTCCTATATCAAGGACATCAACATCACCTACGACCTTGCGACTCTAGAGGTTGAACGCGACATTGACGACGAGGCAGTCTGGGGACTTCTTCAAGAGCGTGAAACTGCACGTCGCGAAGCTGAACTTCGACGACTGGGTAACATTCAGGTACTGCGATTCCTTGAAGATCAGCGAATGTATCCGGGACCGGACGCTAACGAGAACTAAGACGTAGTCGATATATTCCACAGAAAGGCAGCGCAGGTCATGCGCTGCCTTTTTTTTTAGGTCCACCGTTCAATCTCACGGGACAAACGAACAGAGTGTATGCGGCTTCGTTGTGTTGTGGAGTCCCGTTTGTTAACGCGTGCTACTCACGTTAGCGCGAGCCGCTTAGTCGTGTCAGATCTATTACCAAACCAAGGTTCATCGTATACATGAACTCGTCGGATATTGACTCACCAGCGAGTTCCTCGCGGCCCAACGTGAAGAGGGCAGCATTGATCCCGATCGTGCTGCTCAGTCCCGGACTATGTTGCATCAAGATGGAGGGGCCAAATACGATACTCCCGGTTTGCACCTTTACGCCAGTGTCTTCAAACTTCACCAATCTGTCCTGGTAGGCTAGTCGTAGAGTTACCCGGTACGGGACGTTTTTCTGAAATATTTCGGTGTAGACTGCGTACTCCTGTACCTGAGAAGCCCTCAGGAATGCAGTTTCGCGCTCACGATAAATGGTGCGAAGCCATTCGGCGCCAAGAAGATAGCCATCAAAGAATATGGCGCCGCGGATGCTATCCATTGATTGATTGTTATCGCCCTCGTCAGACAGATTTGTGAGAAAAGGGCGCATAAGCGAAAACTCGACCTCGGCGCGATCAAGTACATAGAATCCCAACGATGATTGAACTCCGGGCGACACTGGTCGACCGGAGCTGTTGAGTAAGCCCACAATCGGCATCACTGAGAAGAATACCCGATCGTCGCTATATCTCAGCCCAACATACCCAAGAGTCCGAAGACGCAAATCTCGCTCAATTCCGTAGAGCAAACCAAGCTGATAGGGCAGGCTGGTAACGCCAGAAAGCTCAAACCCTGCTTGATAAAGATCGCTTTCGAGTTCCGCATTAGCTGGGCTACGGTCGACAGCGAACTCTTGGTTCCCAAGTGTGAAACCCAGCGTCAACTCAGTAGTTGAAGCCGGGACCCCGACCCAGATCAAGAGTACCAGCACAATAACCGTAAACATGCTCTTTCTCGTTTGCTTCATCATAACTCCGTAGTGAAACTGAACACACCGGTAAAGGACTGAAGGTTCTCATATGGGTAGACCTGAGTCTCAACCGCGAGTTCCCACGAGTAGCCGGGCAGACGCGACTTGACAAATGGTGTTAGCCGGATTGACAGTTGCTCGGCCTCCGGGTCCCGGGGTCTGAACCGAAATCCGTTACGCAGCCCACCGGAAAGCCCAGTGCGATCAAGCCGCGCTATTCTTGCCTCCAACTGTATGTCACTATATCCCTCTGCTTCTGTCGCAGTTTGCTGATAAACAGTCGGATGCCAGAAGAATGTCAGTGAAAACCAGACCGGCCGCAGGTACAAGCGGGGCTCAAAGAGTAAGAATAGGTCTTCCGCCGTGATACTGTCCATTGGTTCCCAAGCAGGCAGTGCAATCTGCGCGAAGAACTGTGCGATGCTGCCATTGTCAAAAAACAGCATTGTTCCGGCTCGGTAGCGTCCCGCGTCGCCAAATGGATATGTAGCTCCAACAAAACTGTCTATAGAGAGTCCAGGAGTTCCAAAAAGCACCCGGAGGTCGCTCGAGTATCGGTTTTCCTGCATCACCTGAGTATCGTTGTAAGTGTATGCACGAAACTCAAAATTGTCGCGGAGTCCCCCTGTGCTAAGACGCAGACCATGGCCGGAAACTGAATGCATTCCGTCATATATCGGAATATCAGTCTCACGAAAGTAACGCAGCCCACGCATGTCAGATGCAAAGTAGCTAACACCAAACCTTGACGGGAACTCACGTCCCGTGCCGAACCTGTCGGACTCACCTATGAAGTATCGTAGCTCCAACGGTGTTCCAAATAGCGAGCGTGAGCCGATATACACACCTGAGAGGTAGATAGGATGACGTCCTGGCACAGTCTGTAGTTGAGGATCAGTAGTGACATTCGGTACAGGTTCTCTGAGGAAGTCGCCCGTATCGGCGCCTAACATGAGTCCACTTTCAATCCCTGTTCGAAAATTCAGTTCAAGGTCAAGTTCGACCGCGCCTTGGAGCACGAGTTCGTCGTCTATCACTGATGCTGTGCTCAAGATTTCGAGCCGGGGGGCAGGAATGTTCACTGGCCCATCAAGGCTTAAGGCCGGAATGGCCATAAGCAGCATGACCGACAAACCTATCCCCGTCCGCACTATTCGTAAACTCATTCGGTTTTCCTTTTTCCGGTATAGTTTAGCCCGAAATCTCCGCAGTGCAAAGAGTTGTGAGCAATGCGTCCGGCGCACCTAGTCATTATCGTACCGAAAACTTCTTGACTTAAAGGGGTGTATGTATAAGTATGGGAGCAAGCATGAGTGACTACCTTGACCCACAGAATGAAGAGCTACTAAACGATTTCTTCGTGGAAGCTGAAATGCAAGTAGAGAGTCTCGAGAGCAACATTCTTGTTCTTGAGAATGATACAAACAATTCAGACGCAATCGACGAAATTTTTCGGGCTGCCCACACACTGAAGGGAGCTTCCGCCACAGTGCAGATGAGCGAGTTGGCTGAGTTCACCCACTTGTTGGAAGATGTACTGGACGGAATTCGTGGCGGTGCAACCACGGTCAATGGTGACGTAGTGGATGTGCTGCTGCAGGCAATTGACATCATCAAAGAGATGATTCTGACGCGGCGTGAAGGCAAGGTCTACTCCGGTGAGATTGGTACCCTCGAGGACGCCCTCAAGGCGATACAACTCAGCGGCACCGGTGAAACAAAGGCTGCAGAGAAGAGCGGCACCCCAGCGAGTTCGGCACAACAGGCTCCTCCCGCACCGGGGTCTCCCGCTGCGCGTACGAGCACCCCTGCGGACAGTTCCACGCCGCTGAGTACGAAATCCGGCCTTTCGGAATACGAGTACCTGGAGTTGAAAGAGGCTGCCGAAG
>PXEI01000268.1 GCA_003564775.1 Spirochaetaceae bacterium | reverse complement strand
GTCGCAGGGTCTCGTTCTGCGAGGATGAAGCCCAACTTGAGGCACTCAGCACAAGACAGGTCGGCGAAGCTGCTGTGGCTGGCGACCCATTAGCCATAGATATAATCCGACTAAGCGGTGAGTATCTTGGTCGAGGACTGGCGATTCTGGTTGATATTCTGAACCCGGAGTGCATTGTCATTGGAAGCATTTTCGTTCGCCTGGAGAAACTTCTGCGCCCGCCAATGGAGGAGATGCTGAAGCGGGAATGTCTGGAACAGGCTGGCCGCGTGTGCCGAGTTGTACCCGCCGCCCTGGGAGAGGAAGTCGGTCTCATGGCGGCGCTTTCGGTCGCTGAAAAAGCATATAAGGAGGCTATCAATGAATGAGCCGGACCCAAACTCACACCCATCTTTCTTTCACCTAGCAGAACGCTACCCACAACTCGAGCCGCTTCGGGAGGAAATACTGGCCGCTTACGAGGTTCTTAGGACAGGCTTTTCCGGCGGAAAGACACTGTTTCTGTGCGGCAACGGTGGTAGTGCGGCCGACGCCGAACACATTGTGGGAGAACTGATGAAGGGCTACCTCAAGTCTCGGCCTGTTCCTGGCGAACTCCGAAAGCAGCTTGTACGCCAACATCCTACCGACGGAAACTACCTTGCAGACCACCTGCAGGGTGCACTACCTGCGGTTGCCCTTACCGGCCACTCCTCATTGAGCAGCGCCTTTGCCAACGATGTTGCCGCAGATATGGGCTTTGCACAGCAACTGTACGGTTACGGGCGGCCGGGCGATATGCTCCTGGCAATCAGCACATCAGGAAACTCTACAAACGTTGTAAACGCTGTGAAGCTTGCACAGGTGCTTGGCATTGCAAGCATAGGCCTCACCGGTGGAGGTGGCGGGCTGCTTGCCGATCTCTGCACCGTCACGATCCGGGTGCCTGAGCGCTCAACTCCGCGGATTCAGGAACTCCACCTGCCGGTGTATCACTGGCTCTGCGAAGCAGTTGAGGAACACTTCTTTCCGGACGCATAAAGTGCTTGGACACATTCCGACCCGGGAGTGTATACTACCGCATCCTACTAAACGGAGTAACAAGCGTGAGCAAATCCACCATTCAAGATCTCATATCCAAACTTAAGGCGCTTTCATTCGAAAACATGTACAACAACGACTTTTTGCTTACCTGGCAAAAAAGCAAAGACGAACTTACGGCCGTCCTAACCGTCGCTGAGATTCTACGGCACATGCGTTCGGCCAATATCTCACCCCGGATTTTTGACTCTGGGTTGGCAGTCTCGCTGTTCCGCGACAACTCAACTCGCACTCGCTTTAGCTACGCAAGTGCAGCAAACCTGCTCGGACTGGCAGTACAGGACCTGGACGAGACCAAGTCACAAATTGCGCATGGTGAGACGGTACGCGAAACTGCAGTCATGATATCCTTTCTGTCAGAGGTCATTGGAATCCGTGATGATATGTACCTTGGCGCAGGCCATGAGTACATGGTTGAGGTCGGGCAGGCTCTGACAGATGCTCATGACGAAGGCCTGCTTGAGCGTCGCCCGAGCATTGTGAATCTCCAGTGCGATCGAGACCACCCCACACAGTCTATGGCGGATCTCCAACATCTCATTAATGAGTTTGGCGGTGTCAAGAAACTCAAAGGCAAGAAAATTGCCATGACCTGGGCCTACTCACCTTCCTACGGAAAACCGCTCTCGGTACCACAAGGCATTATCGGGCTCTTCACCCGCTTTGGCATGGATGTCCACCTGGCGTACCCGGAGGGGTATGGCCTTATTCCGGAAATTGAAGACCAGGCATCAAAGTTTGCCTCTGAGTCCGGGGGAAGCTTCACCAAAAGCAACTCCATGGACGAGGCATTCAAAGATGCCGATATCGTTTACCCCAAGAGCTGGGCACCCTTTGCAGTGATGCAACGCCGCACCGAGCTCCTCTCGAACAGAGATACCAAGGGGCTCACCGAGCTGGAGAAAGAATGTCTGGCCGAGAACAAAAAGCACCTCGACTGGGAATGCACCGAAGACAAAATGAAGCTCACCAAAGGTGGCGATGCGCGATACATGCACTGCCTGCCTGCCGATATCTCGGGTGTGAGTTGCGCCCAGGGTGAGGTGGCGGCCTCGGTCTTTGACCGCAAACGAGCTGCCACCTATCGCGAGGCTGGGTACAAACCGTACATTATCGCAGCCATGATGATGCTTGGAAAGGTGCAGAAACCACAGAAGGTGCTGGAACGCATGCTCAAAGAACAGGGCCCGCGCTGTCACGGAAAGGGATAGAACGGAGGTTGCTGGCTATGAGAAAGGTCAAACTCGTCATTGTTCTCTTGCTGAGCTTTGCCCTCGTGATGATAGTTGCCCAGAACACCGCGCCTATAGAGGCGCGGTTTCTCTGGATGGTGGCAGAGATTCCCGCAATACTTCTGTTGTTCCTAACAGCCGTTGGTGGTTTTGTAGTAGGAATTCTAACCTCACTGCTTGTTGGTCGGACACGGCACAAAAGGTAGCTTCTTCCTCCACAGCGGTTGCATAGGGCGTACGCTCACGCAACCGCAGCACGAACCCAAGATTACTGTTGGTGTTCGTACACCTGCACAACAAAGGATCCATGGTTGCTGGTAGAGTAGCCCCGCACCTCCAGGTTGTAGGTGCCTGAGTGTGAGGGTGAGAATCGCAGACGGGAGTCGGTCCCTTCACCCCCGTCGTCGTCCTCGGCGATATACTCTCCATCTGGGCCGTAGAGTGTCAGAACGGTGTCAATAGCCGAGGACCCGACCTCAAGTGTGTAGGTGCCCCCTTCCACAAGAGGCACTCCAAAGCGCACCGGTTCACCATTAAATGCTCCGTTTGCACGAAATACTGAGATCAAGAGCGGCGGCTCGGCGAGTGTCAGCGTATAGACCCCAAGCACGTCCCCAAGCCCAAAACTGCGAGCCTTGAGCTCGTAAACCCCCTCAACTGGAGCCGTCATGGTTAACAAGGCGTTAAGATTGCCTCCACTATCGTCGTCGCTCCAGTAGTTTCCGTCCGGTCCGTAGAGTTCAAGATAACTGTCAAAGTCGTCTGACTCCATGAGTACTTCCAGCCTCTCACCAGCTGCCAGGCGAACCCGGAAGCTATGCTCGGTGCCGCCAAGTTCAAACCCATACTCACCTGGTTTTTCCAGAAACATCTCGGGTTGGTACAACCCTATCCCCGCTGGCGCGGTGAGCTCTTGGGCCGTCAAGGCATAGGCACCGGTACTACCGGCGCTAAAGCTGGTTGCTCCTATAAGGACCTGGGTTCCGGGTTCTCCCTGTACACGAAGCCCGGAATCGGTACTGTCGCCATAGTCGTCGTTGTAGTCCTGAGTTCCATCTGGGTAAAATGCCACCAATACCGTGTCAAAATCGCGACTCTGAAGTTGCAAAAAAGCCCGGCCTGACTCTGGCAGCAGGTACTGATACCAGTTCACGTAGGTTTCGGAACGGAAAAGAGGAGCCGTGTCGCTCAAATGTGCGTTCTGCGGCTGGCCGTCCTGCAAGGCAGCCGACGGTGCAACTATATCTGCCACCAGAAGGTAGTACCCATGTCCCTCAGGCCGCTCACCACCGCCTGGGAAACCAAGCGGTGCCGAGATCGTCAAGGTGTAACGACCAGGCTCCACAACATATGAACTCAAAGCTGCCGATCTGGGACTGTACTCGCCTTGAACCGACCTCCCGTCCGGCCCGACCAAAAGCAGTCGAGGTGAAAAGCTCAAACTCACAGCCTCTATGCTAAGAAGACCGGCTGCCGGAACTGCAAGCTGGTAACTTGACTCCTGGACGCCCTGCCCAAGGGTAGCACTGCTCCAGAGCAAACGCTCGCTTGCGTTTACCGTGCCAACTGCCAAGGCAATGAAACACAATACCACTACGACTCGCTTCTTCATCTTGTTAGCTCCTTCTCTATCCAGCCACTGAGATTATAGTTCAAGATGCGGCACAATACATACCTTTCTCCGGCAAAAGCTCGGGCATTGACAGTGCCCCTTCCTCGCGGTACACATCCTGCAATGAGTTCTGAACTGTACGATGTCGTAGTGATCGGCGCTGGCCCGGCCGGTCTCATGGCGGCCGGGGCTGCTGGGGCGGCTGGCGCACGGGTGTTGCTGCTTGAGAAGAACCGCGAGCCCGGGCGCAAGCTCCTGATAAGCGGCGGCGGTCGCTGCAACTTCACCAACGCCGAGTCCGACATGCACCGTCTCATTTCCCGTTACGACGCTGAGGGAAAGGCCCTGTTTAGCCCATTTGCCCGCATGGGGCCAACCCAGGTGCTTGAGTTTTTCGCTTCTCGCGGCATGCCTTACAAAATTGAGGACAACAACCGCGCTTTTCCCCGGAGCGATAAAAGCAACTCGGTACTTCAAGTTCTCCTGGACTACATAGAAAACAGCAATGTAAGGCTCCTGACCCGCGTAACTGTGAAAGGGCTCCGGTACAACTCATTGCGGGTACAGGGAGTACACCTGGATAACCACGATATCGATGCAAGGAGCATTGTGGTTGCGACCGGGGGCTTGGCCCGGCCGGATACAGGTTCCACCGGTGACGGTTTTTCCTGGCTTGAACAGGTCGGGCACAGTATTGTACGGCCGGAGCCCTCGTTGGTGCCGGTAGTCGTTGAAGAAGACTGGGTAACTGAGTTGCAGGGCCTTGCCTTTGGCGAGGTGCGGATCTCGCTGCGACTCGGGGAAAAGACCATACTCAAAACAGACGGCAAGGTACTGTTTACCCATTTTGGGCTCAGTGGCCCGGGTATTTTGAATCTTGCCACCCGGATGTCACAAGTGGCAGCCGAAGCTCGAAAGCAGGGGGCTGCTGCACCGACCATCTGCCTTAACTTCTTCCCGGGTCTTGACGGAGGCTTGCTCGATCGGCGGCTTCAGGATGAGCTGGGTGCTTACCCCAGGCGCCAACTCCGGACTATACTTGAGACCATGCTTCCTCCACGACTCGCCCGTCGCATATTGGTAGAGGCGCTTGGCCCACCCTCGCCAAACACCGCGAACACCAATAACACCGAGATTACAGCGAGTGAGGTGCCCAAACAACTCCGAAAGCGGATTGTCATACTTATGCAGGAGTTCCGCCTGACCTACCGCGAACTTCAGTCCGAGGACTGGGCCGTGGTTTCCAGTGGAGGGGTGCCTACGGTCGAGGTCGATTTCCGCAGCATGGAGTCTAAACGAGTGCGCGGCCTTTTTGTGTGCGGCGACATGCTCAACATCAACCGTCCATCGGGTGGATACAGCCTCCAGATCTGCTGGGCAACAGGCTATGTCGCCGGACTCGCAGCGGCAGATGCAGCGAGCGCAGCACATGGCTAAGCATCTCCCGCCAAGGAGCAGAGAAAGCCGCGCCGACAATCAGAGCTATAGAAAACTTCGCAAGCACCTGAACAGCCTTCCGGTGGCCTTCCCACGCACCATCCTGGGGGCCGAGCTCCGCATACTGCGCCGTCTTTTCTCTCCGGAAGAAGCACGGCTGGCTCTGGCCATGGATCACCATCCGCGAACCGCCGTCGAGATCGCATCTCGACTGCCTCCTGACCACAGTGAGTCTGCCACCGGGATTGAGTCACGGCTCCGGACAATGGCAGGCAACGGGGCTATCCTGCGCCGCACCACCGGCGAAGACACCTTCGCACTGCTACCGTTTATCGTGGGAATGTTTGAGTTTCAGTCTGAAAGGTTAACACCCGAGTTCGTAAAGGACAGCACCGACTACATGAAGCAGGGCTTCGCGTTTGAGTACCTGACCACAGCCAAACCGCAAACCCGAATTATTCCGGTAGATCAAGCCCTACCCCAGACCAACAAAATTGCTGCTTATGACGAGTTCGAACAACTCATACGTGCGGCTGAGGGTCACATTGCGGTTGCGCGGTGCGTCTGTCGTATAACCGCAGACATGAACGGCAAGCCCTGTCGCCACACCGAGCGCAGAGAGCTATGCCTGGCCCTCAACGACTTTGCCGATACCGCGGTGCGAGAAGGCTGGGGCCGGTCGCTCACGGTAGCCGAGGCTCTTGAGTGCGCGCACCAAAGCCTTGGGGAGGGGCTGGTATTACAGACATCGAACGAGCTTCATCCGCACTTCATCTGCGCCTGTTGCAGTGACTGCTGCGGGTTACTTGCCATGCTGAAAGCGGTGCCTCGCCCAGTTGAACACACAGCCACAAACTACCAGGCAGAACTGATAGCCGATGCATGCGTTGCATGCGGGGTATGCGTGAGCTCCTGTCCCATGGACGCCATGCGGTTTCAGTCCACGCGTGACAAGTTGAGCTTGGTGGATATTGCGCAGGAACGATGTATTGGGTGCGGAGTATGTACCGTTGTATGTCCGATAGCAGCAGTTCGGCTTGTACCACGAGCCGTCGAGGTCGTTCCGCCGAGCACAAGCGAGGAACTACATCAGGAGATTGCCCAAGAGCGGCCAAACACCACTCGCAAGCTACGGCTTGTGCTTCAAGTTCTCATCAACAAAGTGTTCGGCAGGTACTCAGCTTAAGCCCGCAGGTCCTGATACTCCGGGTGTTTCTCGAGAAAACCTGTTATGTAGGAGCAGGAAGCTTCTACTTTGAGACCGTTCTCACGCGCGTACTCAAGCCCATGCTTAGCCAGTTTTCCCGCAATGCCCTGTCCACGGAGTTCCTTAGGAACGTGAGTGTGGGTAAAGTACATCACGTTTTTCTTCTTGTGGTAACGAAGCTCTGCAATGTCCTCATTGATCTGAATCACAAATCTCTTGAAGTCAGGTCGGTGTTCAATTTCCATGGCACCAGACTACTGTACAATGGGCACCGGCGCAACTCAAAAAAGTCATTGGACACCCGCACCAGGAGGACGTGACTTAGGGGGCTGCAAGGAAACGAAGGATTCCCTTATAGAGCCCCGGTCGCTTCGAGGGTGGCTCGGTAAAGATACTGTGCCTGGCTTCCGGATAGTGAAGCAACTCAAGCTCCGGAAAGAAGCGTTGCAGGAACGCGGTATTGTACTCTGCGTCGACTACTGTATCCCGGCCAGCTTGAACAAGCAGCAACGGAAGCCTGTATGTGCGTATGTCACGACGTCGCTCCTCCCACAAAAGGTAAGCCTCTGCCCACTCGAGTGAGGCCTCGTAGATGCCCAATGGATCTAGCTCGCGTGCAAACTGCATGTACTCTTCGTTGGAACTGCTGCCGGATATGCGCCGTGGAAGGGCGTCGACCACTCCAGAAGCCAGCCGGACACCAAGCCGGGCAAGCGGAAAGGCATACAGGCGAATAAGCGGCGCCAGAAACACCAGCGCCTCTAGTTCGGCACCGCCCTGCTCCAAGTATTCCAGCAGCGCCGTTGCTCCTGTACTGTGACCAAGGCCGCAGAGCCTCGTTGTTGCGTTGACTCCCGGCACGCGACCTGCCCGGATCTCACCAACAAGGCGCTGCAGCACAACTGCATACTCGGAGAACTCGCCTATTGTTCCGCGTCCTCCTCCGGACAAACCGTGTCCGGGCAGGTCAACTGCGCAAACAACAATTCCCGCTTCAAGCAGTTCATCAATTACGTAGCGGTTCAGGCCAAGATGGTCGAGGTACCCGTGGAGCAGTAGTACGGTTGGCAAGTCAGGGGCGTTCTGGCGGGCAGGAACAAAAGTCTGCACCGCCACGTACCCGGCCCGCTGGTTGGCGTGACTCTCTGAGGAGAGCTGGAGTGCGCCAAGATAACGCTGTTCAGCTGCGCTGCCGAGGAGATAGTGGCGGTAGTAGGCTTGTGCGCAGGGTGGAACGGCCTGGGCAACCGACTGCACCACCGTGGACCAGGCTTGGTCCAGAGTGGGCAACAGACCTCGCAGCTGTTCTGCAACTTCTTGAGTGAAACCTGAGGAGGAGGCCCGGGCGGCCGCCTGGGCAAAGGGCTGCTGTGACGCGCTCATGAGGAGGGAGTGCCAGCGACTCCCAGCTCTCGCATGACCTCGGTCAACACGGTAATCATCTCGTCGATGTGAGATTCCTCAATAATCAGCGGCGGTACCAACCGAACTACGTTTGGCGCCGGAGCGTTAAGCAATAGGCCACGTTCAAAACATTTATGAACCAGATCCGGCCCTTTGGGTTCCGGCAGATCAAAAGCAATCAACAAGCCGTAGCCTCGAATCTTGGTGAGCCCGAACTCGGCGCTAAGCTTACCAAGCCGTTGCTGAAGAACGGCACCCATCCTCTCGGCGTTCTTCACTAAGTCGCGTTCCTTGGTAGTCCTGAGCACCGCAAGGCCAACCGCCATAGCAAGCGGTTGCCCGGTATAGGTTCCACCTTGTTCTCCCTTATCAAAGAGATTTAACTCCTCGGTACAGAGCATAGCGGCTAACGGAAACCCACCGCCAATATTCTTGCCGAGAGTAAGAATGTCGGGCTTGATGTCGAAATGCTCAAACGCGAACATCCGCCCGGTTCTTCCCATACCTGTCTGTACTTCATCAAAAATGAGAAGAGTATCGGTCTCGTTACAGCGGCTTCGCACACGCTCAATGAAGTCCTGAGTTGCCGGATAGACACCCGCCTCACCCTGTATCGGTTCCAACAGTACCGCGCAAGTCTCATTACCAATAGCCCTCTCAAAAGCCGTTGCATCGTTAAAGGGAAGATGGCGAAACCCAGGTACTTTAGGTTCAAAGAGCGGTCGGAAAGCCTCCTTCCCACTTGCTGACATAGTAGCAAGGGTGCGCCCATGAAAGCCATGTTCCGCGCACAGTATTTCGTACGCCCCACCCTTGCAGACCTTGCCGTACTTGCGGGCAAGTTTAATTGCCGACTCGTTAGCCTCGGCGCCGGACGAGCAGAAGAACACCCGCGAAAGCCCAGCCTCGGATGTGATTGCGGAGGCAAACTCGATCATCGGGACGTTATAGTATGCGGGACTCGCATTGAGCAGTTGAGCGGCCTGACTCGACAATGCCTCAACAAGCTCAGCCGGTGAGTGTCCCAGACCGGTTACGGCCCAGCCGCCGACAAAGTCCAGGTAGCGCCGACCTGCGCTGTCTTCCAGATACATGCCCGAGCCACTCTGCATTACTGCAGGCTCGCGATCGGTAACAAAAAGGAGCGACCGCTCGGCCGCCTCAAGGAGCTGTTGTGTGTTCACCCCTTAATAGTAGCGCGATGAGCACCCGCAGGACAAGCGACATCTTGGCCGGATGATGCTTCGGCACAATGATTCTGTGTGCATGGTTTTTTGAATTATTGGCTTCAGACAAGCTCAAGCACACTTGACCCGGCCATGATGCCGATCTAATCTTGCATTATTTTTTATGAAAAAGTTGGTAGCGGTGAAAATGACAGATCAGAAGCGCGTCTCTGCAGAGTATTTGGCGGATCTTGCAAATAGGCTAGATCATAACCTTGCAATCTCGGTAGGTGAAATCCGAGAAATCAACCAGGATATTAACGTCCTCTCAATAAATGCCAAAATTGAGGCGGCCCGCGCTGGCGCTGGCGGAAAGGGTTTTGTTGTAGTTGCGGACAATATTCGCAGGCTTGTATCACGAACGGACGGTATCGTAGAGCAAATGACAACTCAGGTAAGTGATCTTGTTCGCGAGTTGTCGGTGCTCAGTGGGCGATTAGGTATTGAGGTACGTGGACAGTACTTCTCACAGGCTGCATTCAATGCAATCGATATAGTTGATCGGAACTTGTATGAACGCTCCTGCGATGTCCGGTGGTGGGCCGCAGACCCGCCGCTGTCGGAAGCCATAGAGAATCCATCGCTTGAGAACAGAGAGACCGCATCACGCCGTCTTTCCCAGATACTCGACTCCTACACCGTCTATTACGACCTTGTGTTAATCGGCGCAGACGGGACAGTCATCGCCAACGGCCGCCCCCAGCTCTATTCTTCCCGCGGAATGCAGGTTAAGGATCTCCCCTGGTTCAAGGCTGCCGCGAAGCTACCCTCGCAAGAGGAGTTCGCGTTTCAGACCGCGCATCAGAGCACCTTGGTTAAGGATGCAACCGTGCTTGCCTATTCATGTCCGATCTTCAACGCCGACGGAAGCATAGTCGGCGTGTTGGGTATTCTCTTCCGCTGGCTCGCACTGGGAACTGTCGCGGCACAGCATGCCGTGGCCGGTATTGAGCGTACCGGGATGGCCGAAGGCGATATAGTTGCTGCCATCGTCACCCCTGAGGCGCAGATTATTGCATCAACCAACGAGAGTGAAATTGGAAAAACCCTTGATTCAGCCACGATGTTGATGATGCAGGGCCACGAAATGCGCCATGGGGTGGTAGAGACAAGCCACGGCAGCTACCTTGTAGGTTCAGCACGCGCGCCCGGCTACGAGGGGTACAGCACGGGCTGGTATGGTGTAGTTCGACAAAGAATGGAGTAGGGCCCAAAACACATGTGCGACAGGCTGCACCCGACAGCTGATAGCCAGAGCCCTCATCTATCCACCAACCGGAGAATTGACGGAATAACGTACAAAGTGAACAGCGTTGATACAAGCAAGCCACCCGAGACCGCAATGCCAAGCGGCTGTACGATATTACTCCCCTCACCCAGTCCAATAGCTAACGGCAACATCCCGAGGATAGTTGTGAGCATAGTAATGAGGATCGGTGGGAAACGCAGAGTTGCGGCATTAAGAAGTGCTTCCAACTTCGAGCGATCATTTCCCTGATTGCGTCGGTAGAAATCGATCATGAGGATTGCGTTATTCACAACAACTCCGCCCAAGAGAATTGTTCCCAGCAATGAGTTCAAGCTCAGAGTTGAGTTGAAGATAAAGAGACTCAAGAGCACGCCGATAAAGCCAAGCGGTACCGTTACAAGAATCACTAGCGGAATCCACAACGAGTTGAACTGAAATGCAACAACAAGGTAGATCAGAACAACCGAGGCGGCTAATGCAACAAAAAGCGAACGAATAGCCTCATCAAGCTCAGTTTGCGGGTCCTCAAACACAACTGTGTAGCCGGGAGGCAGCTCAACTCGGGTCTGCAGCAGGGAGCGTATCTCCTGCTCGGCTTGTTCACGCTCGGCGTTGGAGCTACCTCGAGGCAACTGAGCAAACAACCTAAACACTTGTTCCCCGTCTTCGGCGGCAATTCCGGCTACACCCTGTTCCTCAACAAAATCAAAGAAATGCTTGAGTGGAACTACCCCGTTTGTGGTACTCAGAAGAAAGTTCTCTAGCCGCTCGCGGCCTTCAATGGACGAGTCGGGAAAGACCGCCGATACCTGCACCTCCTGTAGATCGACCTCAAACCCAACCGGGGTGGTGCCTCGCAGAATCCGTCGTACCATGTCGACCAAGCTACTACTGCTGTATTCCGGGAACCCATCCAGAACCTCACGTCGAATGCGCATATCAAGCTCATCGCTCAACCCGGTAGGCGGAGCTGTGCTCACTCTGCCGTACAAGCGAGTACTATTTACCAGGTCTCGTAGCTGTTCCAGAACTACAACCGCCTCACGCTCGTCATCCCCCCGCACACGAATCTGAAGGTCATTGGTGCGTGGGAGCGGCAACTCAGCCGGATCCCACATCTGCACGTTGTAGGTAAACACGTTGTCCGACACGAACTCTTGTTGTAAGCTCGCCAGCACCGCATCGGCAACGTCGGTGCTGCGAAGATTGACAAACATAATGTTGAACCCGCCGGTTACCAGCGCATAGACCTGTTCAACGTCATCACCCGCGGCCTCGCGAACAACCGCCTCCATCTGCGGCACCACATCCTCAACAATCTGGACGCGGTCGGTGAACTCGCTACTGCGAAAGAACACAATCACCCGGTCGCTCAGAGGTGGTGAGATAATCTCCCTTGGAATATGCGGAAGGAGTGTCAGCGTCGCAAGCACCAGCACGGCGAAAGCTCCTACGACCACCAGGGCCGCCGTAACACGGCGCCGAATAACCCAGCCAAGCGAAGCGCGGTACAGTCCCACAATGGCCCGCATCGATCGTGCGGAAGCGCGGCTCAGTAAGGTTGAACCGGAGTTCCGATCTGTGTCGAGTTTGGGTCGGTACACCAGCGAGGCGAGGATAGGAATGCAGCTGAGAGCAACGAGTAATGCAAACACCAAAGCAAAAATCACCGTGGCAGCCTGATCACCAAGGATCGCGTTCGTCAACGGAGCCGTGAAGGATATCGGCAGGAAGACAAGAATGGTGGTAAGTGTAGAGGCAATTACCGGAATTCGCACCTCTTCAACCGCGTTGATAATGAGGCGCTTTAATGCAGAGACGTCCGGAATCTCGGACTGCTCTTGATAATGGCGGTGAATATTCTCCATCACAACAATGGAAGAGTCGATAACCATTCCGACCGCAAGCGCAATTCCTCCGAGTGAGATGAGGTTGAGACTCAGCTCGAAGGCATACATCAATATAAAAGACAGCACCAAGGTCACCGGCAGGGAAATCCCAATAAGCAGTGTGTTCCGTAGTTCTCCAAGCGTAAGGAACACAATCAGCATTGCAAGAACTGCACCGAGCACAGCGGCCCCAACGACGTTACGAATAGAACGATTGATGTAGTCTGCAGGGTTCACATAAAACTGCAGCTCGGTATCAGTTGGCAGACGACCATCCATCCGGGCCTGTTCGAGAATACGCAGTATGTCTTGAGACATCTCGCGCACGTTCCCGCCCTCTAATGGAGTAGCGTTAATGCGAACCGCAGGCTCTCCCTCAACAACCAAGATACTGGAGGGTAAGGTATAGGAAAAAGAAAGGTCGGCTATATCCTCTAGCCGAATCTGTAGATTGCCCGGATCCGCGACAATGAGCTCACCGAGTTCGAAAACCGAGTCAACGCCTCTGCGATATCGTACCGCAAAATTCCGGCCGTTATCATCTATCCGTCCTACCGGCTCCGGCAGCTGAGCACCGCGCAGAGCCTCATCCACATCACGAATACTTAACCCATAGTCGAGCATGGCATGTGGCCGCAGCTCAATGAGGACCTCAAGATCCTCGATATTGAAGATCTCAACTTCCTCGGCATCGGCTACTCGGTTCAGCTCGGTAGCAACACCGTCCAGCAGCATTCGGTGTAGTCTTTCAGGCCCCACCGATCTCGAACGAAGTCCAACCAGGAGAAACCCTGCGTTCTCGCCAGCAAAAAAACGAACCAGATAGTCCTCACGCAGATCGGCAGGAAGCAAGGCAGAGACGGTGTTCATAGCCGCATCTACGCTACCTCGAGCCTCCTCGCTGTCGGTCTGCCAGTCGAAAGTAATTCTGAAGTCACTGCGGTCGGTCTGATACTCAACCGAAAGCGAGTCCACACCATCGAGAGCAAGAAACCGTGACTCGATATCCTCACCAAAACGACGCGAAAAATCCACCGCAGAGTATCCGGCGTGCGGAATTCTAACCAGGACTCGGGGACGCTGTGTTTGAGGATACAGCTGTATCGGCAGCAGAAAGGCGGCAATAACCCCTACGGCTGCCAGTACGCCAAACAGTAAGAGAAATACTGCTCGACGTTCCATAATCACCCTAAGCAGATCAGCCTTCACGAGTAGCGCCTCGTGATCCCGCCGGGGCCCCTTCGCGCTCACGTCCGGTCAAGCGGGCGAGGTAGCGCTCTCCGCGCTCAATGCCGTCCAGCACCTGGGTCTCGTTACCCACACTTTCACCCACCCGCACCTCACGGAGCTGGAGTTCGTCGGTGCCCTCGTCTATTACCCACAAGAAATGGCGCCCAAGACGACGCTCAATTGCAGCTCGCGGAACAAACACGCCGCTCAACCGTTCGGTTGGCAACTCGATGAGTAGAAAGCTACCGATGCTCAAAGACTCGCCCGCCGGAAAGCGAAACCGTAGAGTGAAGAGCCCACTTTCGTAGTCCGGCTCCTGCGACCGTTGGACAAGCAGTCCCTCCACGCGTCTCCCATTTGCTGCCTCAGCCTGAACCATACGGCCCACCTCAACATGAAACGCATCTTTGTCGCTGATGCGTGCATCGAGGTGGTACTCAGAGTCGTTAAGCACCGTAACCCCGGCAGCGCCTTGCGAAACTCGTTGCTCGAGCTCAAGATCCACAACCGAGACCCTCCCGTCTATGCGGGCGCTCACCACTACCGGCCGAAATCCCCGACCGATCTCGTCACGTTCCATGAGATAGAGCTCGGTGCCCACCTCAACTCGGTCTCCAGGTTGCACGTAGATCTCACGAACGTAACCGGAGAATGGGGGAGCATGCGATATACGGCTGCGTGGTTCAAGCCGTCCGCCCACAAGCGTAGAACGGCTGCGGACTCCAAACTCGGCGACCATGCTCTGGCCCGCCCCTCGTGCCGAGCCCGGTGGCCCACCCTCGGATACCAGCTGAACAGGGGTTTTGCTTGACTCGGTTTGTCCCACTACTGCGGAGGCCGTCTCCATTGAGCATGAAAGCAGTACCGCTGCTATGCTTGCGCCAAGCAGGACTTCTACTATTCTCACTCTCCTGTTTCCAACTTTGTTCATGCACGTCTCCCGGACCCGGTGCTTGGCAGCAAAAAATCTCCATCAGGGAGTAAACCTGAGTCCGTCGCTAAAGTTCGTCAACTGGTGCAGAAGAATCAAGCAGAAAATGAGTCACTCCCAGAGCCTGCCACTCCACAACATAAGGGTATTGCTTTGCAGCCCCCAGACGACGATAAGCAGCATGCCAGCCAGAACGCAGAGGGTGTAGGCAAGATCCCTGAGATGCAGCTCCTCACGCTTGTACCAGCTGCGTGACAGGCCGGAGAATGCACGGGCCTCCATAGCCGCAGCAACCCGCCCCGCCCGGCGCAACGCGCCAGCAAGCAACGGAATGGTATAACGGTAGGCGCGTTGCGCCTTTCCTTTAAGACCGCGCGACTCCCCCATTCCACGCAGACGGTGCGCCGCCTGAATCTGCTCAAGCTCGAGGTGCAAGTTCGGTAGATAGCGGTACGCAGCCAGGGCGCTATATGCAATGCGGGGCGGGACTCGTACCTGATGCATGAGACTACGCACAAACGCGGCGGGCTCGGTGCTGGCCACAAACAGGGTAGACCACACACCAAAGGACAGGGCCCGCAGAAAGAAGGCCGCGCCGTTAAGGAGCCCCTCGGCCGAAACATGAACAGGCCCCCAGGACGCAATGACGGTACCGCTCTCACGTGGAAGAACGGCATTCATCCAGAGAAAGCCAAGACCAAACAGCACAAAAGGCAGGAGCGCCCGTAGCAGCACACCCAGGCGAACCCTCCCCGGCCCAATCACAATCATTGCTCCAAACAACGTGACCGCACCTAAGGTCGGCAGATCAAAGACCACCGACACAAAAAGCATCACCACGACCGAGCAGACCATCTTCACCGCTGGATTAATGCGCGATAGAACCGAGTCGTACTCATACTGTTCAAACACGCTCCTTCGCATCATTGTGCTACTCCTTCTGTGGCCCGGAGGTAGTAGGCTCGTCGTTGAGGCTCCTCAAGCCCAAGCGACTGAAGCGTCGCGCCGTCCGCGAAGAAGCTGGCCGGAGTGCTACCAGGCGCAAGTCGCCCTTCGGCAAGGGCATAGACGACATCGGCACAACGCCAGACCAGATCCATATCATGAGTTATCATGAGTACCGCGGTCTGCTGAGCTCGCAAGGACTCAAGCATACTCAGCAGTTCCTCCTGAGCGGCGGGATCCTGGCCAAAGGTTGGCTCGTCCAGTACCAGTAACCGCTTGGGACGCATGAGCATCGTTGCGGTTGAAAGCCGTCGCTTCTGTCCCAGACTCAACGTAAAAGGGTTCCGGGCTTCAAAGCCCTCAAGACGCAAGGCATGCAGCACCTCGCGGGCCCGCTCGTGGGTGTTCTCTTCTTGACCGGGAAGGTGAAAACACAGCTCGTCGAGCACGCAGTCAGTAACAAACTGATGTTCGGGATTCTGGAACACGTAGCCGAGCTTCTGCGCCAACTCGGCCCCAGTTAGCCGTGAGGGCGGTGTGCCGTCCAGCAACACCTGCCCGGCGTCAGGTCGCCGCAGACCAACCAACAGCGAGGCCAAGGTGCTCTTACCACTTCCATTCGCACCAAGCAAGGCCGATACTTCGCCAGGGAACAGGTCCAGGTTGACCCCCTGAAGCACCGGCGTCTCGGGCCGGTAGCAGTACTCCAGTTCGCGGCACTCTACAATCGGCGCGGCGGACGCGGCCAGGACGCCCGGCTCAAGCCGTGGACTGCACCACTCGAGAAAGGCCGCTGCAACCTCTCCCTGCGTCGTACCCGCCGAGTGCTTCTCTGACTCCGCAAGCCTGGCCTGTACTTCGGTAGGAAGCCATACGTTCAATGCGGTCAGGTCGGCTGCGTGAGCGCCGAAGGCTGCTTCAGGAGACGTATCTATCACCAGGCGGCCCTCGGCGTTCAGCACCAGTACGCGATCAATCAGGGAGACAACGGAGTCCAGTCGGTGCTCCACGAGGAGGATTGTGAGTTCGGGACGCTCAGCACAGAGCTGCGCAATGAGCGCCGTGATCTCCCGCACCCCGGCAGGGTCAAGCTGCGAGGTCGGCTCATCCAGCACCAAGATCTGTGGTTGCATTGCCAACATGGCGGCAATCACCAGCCGCTGCTTCATGCCGCCGGAGAGTCTATCAACCCTCTGGTTTTTGTGCTCATGCAAGCCCACCGCGCGTAGCGCTTCATCAATGCGGGAACTCATGAGCCGCGGTTCCCCGCCCAGGTTTTCAAGCCCAAACGCCATTTCATCTTCCACCGTGAGCATTGTGAGTTGACTGTCCGGATCCTGAAACACCACGCCGACCATCGCCGACAACTCAGCCGGTGCCGAGTCCAGGGCCAGCAGACCCGCAGCCTGGAGCTCACCATCAACCTCTGCGAAGGTGCTGTGCG
>PXEI01000068.1 GCA_003564775.1 Spirochaetaceae bacterium | reverse complement strand
CGAAGCTCCGCCATCCGGGACTTCAAACGGGCCTGTTTCTTTTTGCTGAGAATGATTTCAGGCTCCGCCGCTTCCGCAGGAGCATAGATCGCCGTAGGTTCGCGGACGACAGGAAATATAGCAACAGGTTTTTTACTCCCCAGATCTTTCGCCGCATCGCGTATGGCGTTGTGGAGGTTGGTTTCGCCGACCTGATTGCAGGTGCAGACGAGCCGTCCCTGAACCGGAGGACGGGCTTCCGCAGCGGCGGGCCGCAGCAGGGTGTCGCGCTCTTGTTCGAGTTCGAGGCGCGAGTCGATATGGCGCTTGCATTCGTCCCAGGGCGCGGTGTCGCCGATGAACTGCGCGCCGACCAGTCGGCGGTTGTGTAGAAACATAGCAAAGAATTATATCAACGAAATATAGCAACAGTATTTTACTCTTCAGGGGGGGCATGGCTGACAAGCAGCATCCCGTTGGGATGCGGGGGAAGAATGTAAGCTTCCCACCCTGGAACCCGGCGAGGCTTCAGAGAAGAAGAAATCTGACACAAGCTTAAGTGAAATCTAGGAAACAGGCGCTCCCTCGCCAACAAACCCGCAGTACATGCACTCCCGGCGATTGCGCGGCATGGGACGGCCACAACGGGTGCATTCACGCATCAGGTTTTTCTCCCGAGTCTGGTCCGGGGACGCCGCTTTCCGTTCAGCCGCAATCGCCTCGGACAAGTCGGAAAGTTTCTTCTCCAACTCCGCCTCGGAACACAGCTCCTTTTCCAGCATCAGCTCCTTCATCGCGCGCAGGATAACCGCCGCTTCGCCCAGTTCCTCCTCCAACTCCGTAATACGAAGGCGCAGCTTTCGCCGCTCCACCCCGGCATTCACCTGCAGGTTTGTCTGCTTGGATCGCAGGTCTTCAATATCCAACCGCTGTAAGAATTCGTGATCAAAAATATATCGCCAGATACTCATAAATGTCTGTTTACAATTTGAGAAGAGCCCGGCAAGACATTTACGGGCGCATCTCATAATTAGTGAAACTGTCGAATCGTCGTCGTCGAAGCTGTCCCCAGCTTCGATATCCAGATCTATGATAGGTTCTGCAACTGGGGACAGTTGCAGCTACGGCAAAAAAAAAAACGCCAACTATGAGATGCGCCCGACATTTACACTCTGTTTGTTGCTTGCTCCATTGATCCCGTATGCCTTGACGCGAAGCGCCTTGCCGGTCCTGAGCGGGGTCGAAGGGGAGTGCGGCAGCTTGCTGCCGCTTTTTGGGGGCTTCGCAGCTTGCTGCGGGGGGAGGACGGGTGCCGTACAAGAAAGGAAAATACCCCGCCGTGACAAGTCCCGCCTCCCCGAAAAGCTTCAGCAAGCTGAAGCACTCCAAAGCGGCTGCGCCGCCTACCGAGTTTCGCACGGCAACTGTTCATCTACAGTTGTTCCATGACCCAGTCGCCGCCGGGTTCGCCGACCTGATTGCAGGTGCAGACGAGCCGTCCCTGAACCGGAGGACGGGCTTCCGTGGCGGCGGGCCGCAGCAGGGTGTCGCGCTCTTGTTCGAGTTCGAGGCGCGAGTCGATATGGCGCTTGCATTCGTCCCGGGGCGCGGTGTCGCCGATGAACTGCGCGCCGACCAGTCGGCGATAAGGCTCCAGCCGCTTACGGCTGATTTTTTGAGATTGAAAAAAAACAAACCGTCGCAAGGTCTTCCGTAAAACACCGCCATAAAACACCGCCAATCCCTTCGAAGGCCCGCTGATGGACTGGGAGTTGTGAAATAACAAATTCTCGTCCGCAAACCCCGCGCGTTGCGGGGGGCTGGTATGCAGCCACCCCTTCGGGGTTCGAAGGCGGATCCGGAAAATGTGCCATCACAGATTCCGGCGGGATCAGGAAGTCTGAAATTCAAAAATAGAAATGGAGGTGATCCTGCGGATGCTTCGCCGGACTGCGGATCATCGTCGGAATCCCACTGGAAACGAAAAATGATTCGCGGGACGGCATCGCCATTCGCAGAATTCCCTTCCCCCAAAAAAATCCGCAGGACGGCGAAGCATCCGCAGCAAACCCCGAAGCATACTGATTCCCGAGCCGGTGGCGGTTGCATTGGCATTGATCGCCCACGGATTCAGGATATACAGGGTCAATCTTCTCGGATTAGAATGTTTTGTTCATAAGGTTCATGTTACATGTGGAAGCAGTTGATTAAATAATATATGTAAAAAAATTGGATCTGCGCTTGCTTCGAGAAGAGGGGGTGCGGTATCATGGGGGTGCAATGGGGCGCGGCTCCGTGCAGGTATTGCTTTATACTGAAATTGGCCGATGGAGAGATGCGGAATGAAAGAGATGACTTCAGTATTGGAAGAAAAGGACGTGCCATTGAGGATTTTGATTCTCGATGACGAGGAGAGTTTACGCCGTCTCATGCGGATTTGCCTACAGAATCACGGTTGTGAGGTGGATACGGTCGCCAATGGCCGGGAAGGTTTGCAAAAGCTGTTGTGTTCGTATTACGATGTGGTGGTCACGGATTATCGCATGGCGGAAATGGACGGGCTGACCTTCATTGAGGAGGCGTTGATCCTGTGGCCATGGTTGGGGGTGGTGATGGTCAGTTGTTTTTTGGGGGATGCTGAAATCAAGCGGGCGGAGAAGTTGGGGGTGAAGCGCATCCTGGAAAAACCGATTTCGAATCAGGGTTTCGTACGGAATGTGCTGGAGGAGGGAAAGGAGAGTCGTGGGCGTCATGCCGCGAGAGCGTCGGAGACCCCTCAAACGATTCATCATCAGGTGAATATCCTCCGGCAGATCACGGAATCGGCCTTGAAGGGGCAAAATCTACAGCATGCGATGGAGCAGTTGGCCTCGGGCCTCCAAAAAATGGTGCATTGCGATCTCGTGGGGGTATTGGGCCTGGAGGATCCGGGGGGCTATTTGCTGGTAGAAGCGAAGGGCGTTCAGCGGAAGGGATCGATTGACCAACTCGAACAGGAGATGATCAGCCGTTATCAGGCCTTGTCGGGCCGTCCCCTCGCGCGGGCACAACTTCAAGTTCACGTGATGGGAGAGAGGGAAGCCGGAGGCGTTGTTTCCGAGATTCAACACATGACGTCGGTACCGGTGATTGGAAATGACCGGGTTTTGGGGATGCTCACGCTGGCCTTCACGCGCGGCGCGGTTTCCCCGGTGAACAGGCATTTTTTGTATCATGCCGCCAACCATTTCGCCACGGTGTTGCAGGCGGTGGGCGAAATCCGGAAATTGGCGATTTACGACCCGTTGACGGGCGCTTACAATCGGCGTTTTCTGGACTCGGAATTGGAAAGGCTTTGGCTGCAGGCTTCGCGCTATGAACACGACATTGCGGTCATGGTTTTGGATGTGGACCATTTCAAGGCGGTCAATGACAAGCAAGGGCATCTGGTTGGGGACGGGATTCTGGCTGAATTCGCCCGCGAGTTGCGCGCCATGATCCGGGCCTCGGATTTGCTGGTGCGCATGGGGGGGGATGAATTTGTCCTGATTCTGTTCCATACCCAATCCCAAGAAGTGCGGGAGCTTGCGCAACGCATCCTGTTGCATATGCGTCATCATGCCTTTGATCAAGACCGCAAAAAAATATACATCACGACGACGATCGGCGTCGCGTTGAGTCGGCCCGGCGATAAAATTTTCTCGCATAAGCAATTGTTGGAAAACGCGGATCAGGCGTTGTATTGGGCCAAACGGCGAGGTCGGGATCAGATCGCGGTTTGGTCCCCGGCGGGGGAATTTGCGTCCGAGCAGGAGGAGGGGGAAGGGGGATTCGAGGAGAGTTGTGGGGCGCATACAACACGGGACTGCAAGCGGGCATTGTTGGTCCTGCGAGATGCCCGCCTTTGCCCCATGGTTTTGCCGGCGCTGGAACGACGGGGGGTTCGAACGGAAGTATTCGATACGGTTGAAAAGGTTCGGAGACTTTTACAGCGCAGTCCAGGGGTGTTTGATTTGCTTTTGACGGATGTGCTCGGCGGGGACGGGGACGACAATTTGTTGAAGGAGGCGAAACGGTTGGATGCATGCCTGGT
>PXEI01000175.1 GCA_003564775.1 Spirochaetaceae bacterium | reverse complement strand
TGGAGGTGTTGCCGGAGCTGGAGCTTGCTCTGGAAAATCTGAAAAAGCGTGCCCCGGCGCTTGCCGACCTGCTTCACGACCGTTTTCATGGGCGTGTCACCAACAAGGCCGAAGGCCGCATGCGCACCGAGGGTTTTCTTGAACGGATCCTCAGTGCGGGAGAGAACGACAACTTTACGTTCCTTGGCCTGAGCGACGTTGACGAGATCATGGTTCTGCTCTTTGAGTTGCTTGCTGGCAGAGAGCTTCCTTATTACAGTCCGCACTACAGCGGCGGGCAAATTTTCCGTGACAGCTCACTCAACCTTGACAAGGCGCGACGCGAATATCGCGGCGCTGTGTTTGTCAGGAACAGCCGTTTACGCATGCTGGTAGAACTCCTGAACGAGTCTGAAGAAATACACCGTGTTGCGGCCGCAATTCCGGTGCTCCAGTCGGTACAGGAAATGAGTGCCAATATTGTAAGCGCCATTGAAACCTTGTATGAAGACATGCTGAGGCGCAGCGAACTTCTGCACCGCAAGGACACGAGTCCCAAAGCGCGAGAACAGCTTCGTGAGCAGCTAGCCCAGGAACTCAGGCATTTCCGCCAAGCAATGCAGTTGTATCGCTCACTCTATGAAGCAAATCATCAAGTAGATCGAGCCTACACCGCCTTGTTCGCCGCCGAAAAAAAATACTCTAACACACGTCGACGTCATGGTAAGGAGTTTGCCCTGCGCCTGCTGGGCTCGACAGACAAGGGCGACGGGATCCGGATTATTGGGCGTACGATTGCGCTTGATGTTCGTGAACGACAAAGTGTTGCTCGTGACCTATCGCCGGTTTTTCGGCGCTGGAACAGGTCGATGTCGGCTGCCGAGCGCATTGCTGACGAGGAGCGACGGCGTGAGGCGCAGCATGCACTCACAAAGCAACTTGCGGTTGAGGCTGCCTTGGCCCTGGACAAAAAGCTCCACGTAAGCAGGACGGCGGTGCAGTTTGCTATTGAGAGCACGAATGCGGCAGCGCTCGGTGCAATTGAAAGCGGTCTCACTCGCTCGTACCGTATCGGCTGGGCTATGTCGTTGGTACGAGAGCTTGCGCCTCCCGGACGTGAAGCGATACACCGGATTGCCCGCTATTTAATGGTGTATCACCACCTTCCCCTCACTACCGAGGCTCGCGAGGTTCTGGTAGAAGAGTTCGATGCCGATCCGGCTGAGCTGGACCGGATCTCCTTTGAAACTTCGTCTGAGTCAGCCCATGAACTGAGTGTCGGCCGTGAGCAACTGCTTCTTCTGGCACCGCCCGCGCGCCGGTATCTGAGCCTCATGGAGCGTCTCAACCGCGTGCTTGGGGTGCGTGCGTCCTTACGCTTGTCAAGCCTCCGGCCTGCGTACTATAAGTATGAGGATGCAGGAGTACAGCAGTCGGCAGCAGCATCGACAGACGCTTCGTGAGTGCGGTAGACTTCCAGACGGTTTTCGGATAGCCGTCTCCAGTCTCCAGTTTGTGCCTGAGGAACGTCCGAGTACCGATCCGTTCAACATGAACCTGAGTCTCATTCTTGCCGACGAGCCCTGTAGCAGTTTTGGGCTTTCACTGACAAAAAACCGAATGCCAGGAGCTCCAATCATGCGTGCTCGGGCAGTACTCGGCGCTGAGAGTTTGCAAGGAATTCTTGTCAATAATCGGGTGGCAAATGTCTGCACCGAGACAGGGGTGGAGGATGCCGGTGAGCTTCTGGCCTGCCTTGGCGGGCAGTTGGGGATAGACCCCGCGGTGCTACTCTCTTCCTCTACCGGGATAATTGGTTGGCGCTTGCCGCTTGAGCCAATGAAGGCCGCCGTACCGGAACTCGTGGCGCGACTGGGACACGACTCGTTGCTCGCGGTTGCCGAGGCAATTATGACCACTGACGCCTTCCCGAAACTCCGAAGAGCAGACCTTGCCGGGGGTGGCAGTATTGTCGGCATTGCCAAGGGCGCAGGCATGATTGAACCGAACATGGCAACGATGCTGTCCTTTATCCTCACCGACCTGGATATTCCCCGGGAGGTGCTCAGAGAGGAGCTTGCGACGGCCGTTGAGGCTGGCTTTAACCGCATCTCGGTGGACGGCGACCAGAGCACCAGCGACATGGTGGTAGCGCTCGCAAGCGGGCGCCGTGAGAAACCGGATACTGACGAGTTCGGTGAGGCTCTGAGGCTGATCTGTCGCCAACTGGCCGAGGATGTAGTGAGAAACGGCGAAGGAACGCGTCATGTGCTGCGTGTTACTGTTTCGGGAGCTGAGTCGGAACAACAGGCCGCTGCGGTTGGGAAGGCGGTTGTCAACTCACCTTTGGTGAAGACCGCTTTGTACGGAAACGACCCAAACGTCGGGCGAATTATTGCTGCAGTTGGTGACTACTGCGGAAATCACGATATTGCGATAGACTCGCACAATGTGCGACTGTCCATAGGTGAAGAGTCGGTGTTTTCGGACGGGAGCTTCCACCTGGACAAGGCTAAAGAGTTGAGGCTTTCGCATTATCTCAAGAACGCCGAACTGCGTCACTCGACCGGGTTGGAGTATCCACCGCACGAGATGTGCGTGGAGATTGCCATAGATCTTGGACTGCGCTCCGCCACAACAACGGTATACGGCTCCGATCTGTCGGACGAGTACGTACGGATCAACGCTGACTACCGAACCTGAGTGTGAGCACACATCAACATCAAGGACCGATAATGAGCAACTTTGATACAAATGAACCCAGCGAGTTTGAACACCAGGTAAAACGCGCAGGTGATCTACTGGACCGCACGCGCACCGAGATTGGGCGTCGGGTAGTCGGACAGGGCGAAATGGTTCGCGGCATGCTGACGGCTATTCTCGCCGGTGGGCATGTGCTGCTGGAAGGGGTTCCCGGCCTTGCCAAGACACTCGCGGTCAAGACCCTTTCCGAGGCGGTAGATGCAGGCTTCCGGCGTATACAGTTCACACCTGACTTGTTGCCCGCTGACCTCATAGGAACCATGGTGTACCGGCAACAGACCGGCGAGTTTGTACCGCGAAAGGGCCCAATCTTCTCCAACATCGTTCTGGCGGACGAGATCAACCGTGCGCCCGCCAAGGTGCAGTCAGCAATGCTGGAGGCGATGGAGGAGAGGCAGGTTACGATCGGTGAGAATACCTATCCCTTGCCGGAGCCCTTCTTTGTCATGGCTACCCAGAATCCTATAGAGCAGGAAGGTACCTACCAGCTACCCGAGGCACAACTGGACCGCTTTATTCTGAAGTTGACGGTGAATTATCCCTCTACCGAGGATGAACTGGCCATTCTCAGGCGTGTTGGCATTCCACACGATATCCCAATAGAACGTGTTCTCTACAAATCTGATATTCGCAGACTCAAGGAAGTTGCCGCCCAGATCACTATGGACGAACGAATTGAGGAGTACATTGTAGCGATCGTAACCGGCTCTCGCAGGCAGGAGCGGGCGGTGAACTCCTTTGCGCGCTACATTGAGTTTGGGGCATCGCCTCGAGCAACAATCTATCTGTACCGCTGTGCAAAGATAAATGCCCTTTTTGAGGGTCGAAGTTTTGTGATCCCCGAGGATGTCAAGGCCGTTGCCGCGGGTGTGCTGCGACATCGGATAATCCTTTCGTATGAGGCAGAGTCCGAGGAACTCTCGTCGGACGACTTGATTACCGGGTTGTTGCAGTCGGTGCCCGTACCGTAGGTTTTTCATGAATAATCCCTCTCAATCCGGCGGAGATGCCGCACTCCTTTTCAAAAAGGTGCGGCGACTCGAACTGATCTCAAACAAGGTTGTGGAGAGCCTGCTTGCGGGGAACTACCGTTCGGTCTTCAAAGGGCCCGGTATTGAGTTTGACGAGACGCGGGAGTATGTCGAGGGTGACGATGTCCGCCTCATTGACTGGAACGTCAGCTCGCGCCTTGATGGTGTGTTTACCAAGACCTTTCGTGAGGAACGTGAGCTCACCTTGTTCATGATTGTCGACGTAAGTCCCTCGGTGTACGACCTTACTCTCGATAGCGCCCGGCGTGAAATTCAGAGCTTACTGTTCTCCATTCTTACCTTCGCCGGAGTGCGAAACAATGACCGAATAGGCGGATTGTTCTTTTCCGACCAGGTGGAGGCCTGGGTACCACCGCGCAAGGGTCGGCGGCATGCGCTGCGTCTTATACAGGATCTCCTGAGTTTCAAGCCCTCCGGAACCGGATCAAACCTTGAGCAGGCTTTGCGTAGTGCGAACGAGGGTCTGCCACGGCGTGGTATCTGTGTCATTATCTCCGACTTCAAGACTGCTGGCTTTTATCGTGAGCTGGCACTTCTTGCCAGACGGCACGACGTCATTGCTATTCGCGTGAACGACCCGGTGGAAGACGCGTTTCCGTCGGTAGGTCTCATCCAGCTTGAAGACCCTGAAACTGGAAAAACAATCTTGGCGCATGGCCGTGGAAGAGCCTTTCGACGGCAGTTCAAGGATTTCTGGGAGGTAGACCGCAGAGCATGGGCGCGCGAATGTGGCCGGCTCGGAGTTGCTGTGCTGGAGATTGGCGTCGACGAGGACCCGGGAGTGGAGCTCGTGCGCTTCTTTCGACGCAGGAGAAAAAAATGAGCCGCGGGTTTGGCCGATGGACAACTCGCCTGCTCCTCCTCGTGCTGCTGGGTGGCCAGGGGATTCTTGGCTATGCAGAGAGCTACACGGTGACCGAAAGTGTGGTGCTTCCCTCGGAGTACCACGTAGGTGACCGAGCAGAGCTCCGTGTTCGCGTCCGTACCGCCGGGAGCGTTGAGCTGAGTGTCCCTGCGTCACTTCCGGAGGCCGCATGGGCGGTGTTTCACGACATGCGACTCTTTCCTATCGACGCCCAGCAAACCGAGATCCGAGTCTCGTTTACTGCTTTCCGTCCTGGAACTCAAACCCTGCCCGCGGTCGATCTAGGGGGGATTACCCTGAGCGGACTAACCGTGCGTGTTGCATCGGTGCTTGAGGAGGGGCGCACCGAACCAGCTCCACTTGAGCCACCGATGTTACTACCCACAACCCGACTACGACTGGCTGCGTTTGTGGCGTTGATCACGATTGGGCCCTTGCTCATCTGGATGGTACTCCGTATCGGGCGTGGGCAGGTGTCGCACCTACTGGCCCGATACCGTCGGGCGCAACCGTACCGGCGCCTGCGAAAGTCGCTTAAACGGTTGGAGTCCAGTATTGAAGAGCTTGATGCTCGAAGCTACTACATCGTTCTCCTTGAAGATGTCAGGCGCTACTTCACCCGGAAACTGGGGCGTGACCTTATGTCAGCGACGAGCATGGAAATCATTCACTATATCTCAGATATCGATGCTCGCGGATCCGACATGATTGCAGAGGTGTTCCGCGAAGGTGATCTGGTTAAGTTTGCCGGACGTCCGGCAACGCTTGAACAACGCCGTAAGCACTTGGAAGGGGTGCTGCAGGTTATCGCCGAGTTGGAATCCGCGCCAGCAGGTCGTGCACCTGCCACCGCACGGGTGGGTCCAAGGTCAGGCGCGGGAAGACGTGCGCGAGGGGGATCAAAACGTGTGGGTGCTTGAACAGCCGGTTGCGCTCCTGCTCTTAGCGTTGGTTCCGCTTGTCATATACCTGCGGCACGGAGCACCGAATCGTGGCGGCAGGCTTCGGTTTCCTATATCGGTATGGGGCGGGAAGCACTTTGTTCCACGGGTCTGGAGTGTGGCATTCCTGTATCGACTCTCAATTCTTGCGTTCTGGTTGGGGGTAGTGATCTGCATTGTGGCTTTGGCTTCACCTGCGAGGGTCTACCGGGAGCGAATTAACCTTACCCGCGGCATGGACATTGTGTTTGTTCTGGACGAGTCGCCAACGATGGCCGCCATGGACTTTGAGCCGTACAACCGTTTTGAAGCCGCAAAACGGATTATACGCCGCTTTGTGCGCGGCCGTGAGAATGACGCAATTGGGATCGTGAGTTTCGCCCGCGACGCCGCCTTGCGGGTACCGCCCACCGTGGATCATGAGCATCTGCTTGAGGAGCTAGATCGGCTTTCAGTTATGGAGCTTGGTGACGGTACCGCCATTGGACTGGGGATTGCTTTGGGAGCTCTGCATTTGCAGTCCAGTAGCGCCGAGCAGCGAGTGCTCATACTCTTGACTGACGGAAAGAACAACGTTTCCGAAATTCTCCCGGGGGTTGCCGCCGGTGTCGCTCGCGACCTTGGGGTGCGCATTCATACTGTGGGTATCGGCTCTCAGGGCGAGATCCCTATTGAGTTCACGGACCCCCAGACCGGACGTACGTATCGAGGTACTGTGAGCGATTCATATGAGGCCGATGCGCTGCGGGATTTGGCAAACGTTACTGGAGGAAACTTCTTTGAGGCCGCCAGTCTTGGTTCGCTTGAAGCTGTTTTTCAGACGCTTGATACGGTAGAGACGGTTGAACGCCGTGCTCGGGTTGAGGTGCGCACCGAAAGCCTGTATCGGCACTTTATCGTTCTGGGCCTGATTCTGATAATGTTCGACTTCGTGGTGCGACGAATGCTGTTGCGGGAGCGCCTATGAGCGTGGCACACCCCGAAGCTTTCCGTCTGTTAGTGGCTGTTCCATTGATCGTTCTGGTATTGGTACTTAACTACCGAGCCGGATGCAAGGATACGGCGCGGCTTATCGGGAGTCTGCACGAGTCAACGGTGCGTAACCTTTTCCTGGTAAAGAGTTTTTTTGGTGGGCTGAGTTTCACCGCTTTTTATGTTTTGTTGGTTGTCTCGCTGGCTGGCTTGTCCTGGGGCCTGACAACCGTGAGGGAGGACAGAAGCGGGCTTGATGTCGTGTTCGCGGTTGATGTCTCGCTGTCGATGCTGGCGGAGGACGTACAGCCGTCACGGCTCGCGCGCAGCGGTGATCTCATGCGTGCAGTGGTGCAGGATCTGGCGGGAGCCCGCTTTGGCGTCGTTGCTTTTACCGGCAGCGCGACCCGCTTACTGCCACTTACCGAAGACCAGGCGGCAATTGAGTCGATGCTGAATCTCGTTGGGCCGGAGTTGCTGAGTACACCAGGCACCGATCTTGAGCGAGCGCTGAGCGCGGCCATTGAGTCTTTTCCTTCCGACTCCGACCGTCACCGGGCGGTGGTCATTTTCTCAGATGGTGAGGCACATAGCGGAGATGAGTCCGGCCCGGCACGGGAGGCCGCGGCTCGCGGAATCGGAATCTTTACCGTTACTGTTGGTACTCCAGAAGGGGGTGCGGTGCCGTTGTTAGACGGGGGAAGGGCATTTGATAGAGACGGGAATCCGGTACATAGTCGAGCGGAGCCGGAGAGACTGCGGCGAACTGCTGAGGTCGCCGGAGGGTTTCATCTAGATGCATCCGAGCCCGGGGTGTTTTCCCGCCTTCCCGATGCCTTGTCAGCATTCGAGGGTAGACGAGACAGCGAAGGATTTCGTACGGTCCCGGTTGAACGGTACAGATTCTTTCTTGGGTGGGCATTGATCATGCTGGTCGTACACATACTTATACGATCTCTCCGATGGCGGAGGTGGTTTTGAGCATAGGCAAACTACCATGTATTCTTGGGCTGCTCGCTGTACTTGCCGGGTGCGGGCTTGGGGATCCTCATCTTACGGTGTTGCGCGGTAATTTAAGCTTTGAGCGCGGTGAGTTTCAGGACTCCATTGTTCGATATCTAGATGCCCTGGAAGCGGATATTGAGAACGCGAGTTATGTCTTTTACAACCTGGGAACCGTGTATCATGCGGTTGCCGAGAACGAGGCGGCCGTGGAAGCATGGGATCTTGCCGCCGCCAACGCCCCTTCCGATGTGCTGTTTGCTTTGCATCACAATCGAGGGAACCTCTACTATAGGCAAGGACGCTACGCCGATGCGTATGAGCAGTTCAGGCGGGCACTTATGCTCAATCCTTCCTCCATGGGGTCCAAGATCAATCTGGAGCTTGCGCTGCAACGTGTACAGGCGGCGGAGTCGGCTCCAGCAACCCGGAGTGGGGGCGCCGGTGGTAACGGCGCGGTTTCGGATGAGGCACGTCGCGTTTTGGAATACATGCGTCGAAAGGAGACCGGACAGTGGCAGGCAACCGATACTCAGGAACCTCGCGACGTCGAACGCTACTGGTAGTGTTCTGGCTCCTGCTTGTAGTCTCGTCTCGTGCGTTCGGTCAGGAACGGGTTCGACCCATAGTTCCAAGTGAGCCGGTTACGGTAGGTGATGACTTTCTGCTGGAGTTGGAGTTCGCCTATCCTGGGGGCAGTGAACAGCCGGAGTTTTTTGCACCCGAGTATCCGTCGCCGGTGACCGGTGTCGGGGAGCCAACGATAGAGGTCTCGTCGCGTCTTGCGGGCGCCTTTGGAGAGGCTCGCCAGGTACGGGTGCGAGTGCCCCTGCGTGCAGCGACTGCCGGGCGTGCGATCATTGAGGAGTTTCGCCTTGAGTTTGGCGATGAAGTCGTACGGACACAGCCTGTCCTGATTGAGGTTCGCCCGCGTGGTGGTGGGGATGTTCCTTTTGACCTGGTATGGCATGCAGATGTTGAGTCGCTCTACGTCGGTCAGACGATCCCGGTCTCACTTGAAATGCGACATCTCCGTGAGCCAAGCTTTCCGGACGAACTCCAGGTCACCGAACCAATCAACGCCGAGTTTGTATCGGTACCTGGCTTTGGTGGAATACAGCGGCACAGTATCGGCGATGTGAAACTTCTCACTGTCCCGGCGGCGGCCTACCTCCTGACGCCCACAGCTCCGGGTGAAGTAACACTGCCTCAGGCTCAGCTTCGTGCGGGTGGGTTAACCAGATCGGCAGCGCCGCGCAGTTTTACGGTACAGGAGCTTCCAGAAGAGGTGCGGGGCACCGGTGCGTATGGGCGCTTTGAGTATACCTTTGAGCTTGACCCACCAACACTCGTAGAAGGCAGTTCCGCTACACTTACGCTTCAGCTCCATGGTGAGGGGAATTTTGATCAACTCCAACTCCCAGCCTTTCAGTCGCACGAGTTTATCGTCGCCAGCGAGGGAACACGACGACGCACTGAGCCCTCGGTAGGTGGCTACCACGGGAGCCTTGAGGCGAGTTACCGCATTACTCCACGGAGAGCTGGCACCATTGAGCTGCGAGTTCCGACCTTTGTGTGGTTTGACGCGGTGGAACAACGTCCGCTGCGCCGATCTCCTTCGGCTATGCGCCTGGATGTTGAGGCGCGACTTGACGCGCATTCCGGTGAGGAAGATCTGACCGAACGTCGACCATTAGGTGTTGAGGAACTAGAGCGGATGCAACCGGCAAACTGGTATCGTGAGCCGAGTTCCTATCTCTCTCTCATTCCGGGCCTGGTTATCCTCGTTTTAGGAGCAGTGGTTCGCAGACGCCGCGCCGCAGCCGGATCCACAGCGCTGCTTGTAGGCTTGTTTGCCCTGGCCGGTCTTATAGGTGCATCCGCACCACACTTCACACCAGATGAGCGAGTTGCTTTTGCGGTAGAGGCTCACACCCAGGGGCAGTTCAGCGAGGCGCTTGATATCTATGGCGAACTTATTGAAGAGCGGCAGGATAGTCCCGGACTATGGCACAATGCGGGCCTTGCCTATTTAGGTGCAGAGCGAACTGCCGAGTCGGTGTATGCTCTTAGACGAGCGGTCATGCTTGACCCTGGAGTCGCAATCCTGCGCAGCGAGCTCCACTCGGTGGAAGCGGAACTTGGGCTCGACAGGCAGTTGGAGCTCCCCTTTGTATATCATCCAGACCTTTTTTTTCTGGTATTGATTGTGGCGTTGAGCGGCGCTGGCATAGTTGGGGGTCTCTCCCTGCTCCGTGGCGGTGCCATAATTGCGATCGTACTCCTCTGCTTCTGCGCGATGCTGAGTCTTGGGGCTATGGTGTACTCTGCCCGGGTTCTTGAGCATCCGGTTACCGTGGTCGGAAGTGACGGCGTGAGTATGAGACGTATTCCGGACCGCGAGGCTGGAGCCTGGTTGGAGTTGCGCGCCGGGGCAGCCGTCGACGCCTCGGTGAGGCACGGTGATTTCGTGCTCATTAGGACCGGCGACCGCGTTGAGGGCTGGGTTGAGGCCGAGTCCCTTATAGGGCCCTCGGGGTTCATGGTGAGTGGCAATGGCCGGTAGTTCACAACGCCGTGATTCAAACGGCCTTGAATGGGCGAAATGGCTTGACAAATACCCCCCAAGCTCTGGAGCAAAGGATGAAGACCCAGGCGAGGTTGCACGGCAGAAACACGAAAAGAACCTTGCCAGACGAAGACTTCCCATTGATGACGAGCTGGATCTTCATGGCTGTACAGTTGAGGAGGCGGTATCTCGCACGCGCCGTTTTGTTGAGACATCACGTGCCCACGGTTTGCGCAAGGTGCTTGTCATACACGGGAAAGGGAATCACAGTAACGGTGAGTCCCTCCTCCGTGCTCCGGTACGAAGCTTCCTTAGCTCACACCCGGGGGTGGACGAGATCGGCACCCCGGGGCGCAACAACGGTGGCGATGGGGCGGTATGGGTTCTACTTAGGTATAGGTAATTATCGTTCTCGGTAAATAATACGTCCCCGGGTTAGGTCGTAGGGGGAGAGCGCTACGCGCACCTTGTCACCCGGTACTATTCGAATGTAGTGCTTGCGCATTTTCCCCGAAAGGTGGGTGAGAATCACATGACCGTTCTTGAGCTCTACCCTGAACATTGTATTCGGGAGAGACTCTTTGACAATGCCTTCAACTTCAATGGCTTCTTCTTTCGCCACGGCTCCTCCATGATTGAGCGCTTCATTCCGACTAATCCCTCAGTCGTATTCGCGTATGCTTAGTGTACTATCGTATCCGCCCCTATATGGCTTGTCAACGGTAGGAATTCTCATCCAATTCGTCGGCTCCAGTGGTGGGAGGCATGGGGTCTGGATCTGCAGTGAGCTCGGGAGTGGCTGCTGGCGTGAGGTGCTTGGTTTTTCTCTCGGCACCAAGACCGTACGCGAGAACAAAACCCAAGGCCAGCGCAAAGAGGCTACCGATACCCGCCATTCCCCTTGGCAGACCAGGCCAGAACCCGGGTATTGAGCCCGCAACCAGCCCAAGTATCGCATAGTAGGTTGCCCCATGAAAGCGTCGAAGAAAGTAGCTGATCAGTTTTGCGATAAAGACCAGACCGGCGACAGAGCCAACAAGAAACACGCCTATCACGACCGCATTGCCCTCCCGTAGACCAGCGATGAACGTTGTGTACATGCCGATCAAAAGCAGGATGAACGAGCCGCTGATTCCAGGAATGATCATGGCTCCGGAACTAATGACTCCGCTGAGAAAAACCAGAACGCCGCTCATAAGACCCAGGGTCCGGATTGGGTCGGATTCTGGTGGGCGCTCGGCCAAAGACATGTAGACCATGAACCCCAGTGTGAGCAACAGGGGGATCAGATAGATCTTTCTGAATGGGTCTTTGCGGGCTGTCTTGAAGAGAAAGGGAAGGCTGCCTGCGATCAAGCCCAGAAAGAAAAAAGACGTAGGAACCGGCACCACCTCAAGTAGGTACCCGATTATATGCGCGAAACCGAAGATACCAAACGCAATACCAAGAACAATCGGGGCAAGGAAACGGGAGTTGGACTTCCACCCACCGTTTTCCCGAAAGAAGCCGCTCAGGCTACTGAGAGCGTCTTCGTAGATCCCGGTGACAACCGCAATCGTACCGCCACTTACGCCGGGAATTGTGTTGGCAATGCCAATGAGCGCACCGCGTACAACATTGAGCATGATTGTTATCTTTGCGTCTTTCCTTGCGACTCTGTCCCTCACCTGCACCTCCAAAACACTCGCCACGCATTCCTTTCCCTTATCATGGGATTTTGATAGAGTTTCGTCAAATGAACTCAGCGCGGGAGGAATCATGCGCACACGTCAATTAGGCAACTCGGATATAGAACTCACCACCGTAGGCCTTGGTGCCTGGGCTATAGGTGGGGCAGGTTATGCGTTCGGATGGGGTAGCCAGGACGACATCGACTCGATACAGACAATCCATACAGCGCTCGACCTGGGTATCAACTGGATTGACACCGCTCCTGTATATGGGCTTGGGCACTCCGAGGAGATAGTCGGTAAGGCGATGCGCGGGGTGGGTGAGCGTCCCTATATCTCGACCAAATGCGGCCTGGTCTGGCCTGCGGGTGGAAAAAAGGTAAGTCATGACCTGTCGGCAGCGAGTGTGAAGCGTGAGTGTGAGGCTTCCCTGAAGCGTCTTGGTATAGAGGTGATCGACATCTACAATATCCACTGGCCCATTCCAGATGAGCGAATAGAGGAGGCCTGGGCTGCCATTGCGGATCTCATTCACGCTGGCAAGGTTCGGTATGGTGGTGTCTCAAATTTCTCGGTTGATCAGGCGCGACGGGTAGGGGCTATTCATCCTGTGGCATCACAGCAACCGCCGTACAGTATGTTGGTTCGTGGAATTGAACATGACATACTTCCTTACTGCCGTGAAAAAAACATTGGTGTTGTTGTGTATAGCCCAATGCAGAATGGTCTGCTTACCGGAAAGATGACACCCGAACGCGTTGCAGCTCTGCCGAAAGACGATTGGCGGCGGCGTAGCGAGCACTTCCAGGAGCCACAACTTAGTGCAAATCTTGAGCTGGTGCATGGGCTGGCAAAGATTGCAGAGGAACTTGGCCAGACCCCTGCCCGAATAGCGGTGGCGTGGACCGTTGCGTGTGAGGGAGTGACCTCCGCAATCGTTGGGGCCAGGCGTCCCGATCAGATAGAGGAAAACGCGGCGGCCGCCGATCTCGCCCTTGGCGAGGAAACTATGACGCGTATCGCGGAGCTTCTGCGGCATCGAAACGCGCGCATTGGACGAACAGCAGCGCCTAAGGAACACCAGGAATAAAACTTGTAAATACAATTCCTTGACGATCGGGCGCCGACTTCCTACCTTAAGGTGGTGTACATCAAAGGACAGTTACCCGGTACGGGTAGTCGGCCCCTGTGAAATACAAGGAGTAACATGATGAAAAGCGAAACGACTCCGCGAAAGCGAAATACACGTATGAGGTATATTCTTGGAGCGGTGGCTCTGATTGTCCTCGCGGTGGCTTGCTCACCGGCCGAGGTCGAGGTCGCCGAAAAAGGCCCGGTGGTGGTTGCCTCGAAGATCGACACCGAAGGGGCCTTGCTTGGTTCCATGATCGTACAGATTCTGCAAAATGATGGGTTTGCCGTTACCGACCGAACGCAGTTTGGCCCAACCGACGTCATCCGGCGAGCTATCATAAATGACGAGATCGACCTGTATCCCGAGTACACCGGAAACGGTGCGTTCTTCTTCAGTGACGGCCCTCGAGATGTCTGGAACGACGCAGCGGCTGGTTACGAAGCGGTACGAGAGCTCGACCGGGAAGCTAACGATATCGTCTGGCTACAGCCTGCTCCCGCAAATAACACATGGGCTATTGCGGTGCGTGAAGACCTTGCCGAGGCCGAGGGACTGTCTACCCTTGAAGATCTTGCCCGTTTCATGAACGACGGTGGACAGGTTAAGTTAGCCGGCAGCGAGGAGTTTGCTGGCAGGGATGATGCCCTTCCGGCTTTTGAAGACGCGTACGGATTTGAGTTCACCTCGGATCGGCTCTTGTTGCTTTCCGGTGGCGACACCGCTGTAACTGCTCAGGCTGCAGCGCGACAAACCGACGGAGTGAACCTTGCAATGGCGTATGGTACCGACGGACAGTTGTCTGCTCTTGGTTTGCGGGTACTTGAAGACACGCTTGGAGTACAACCTGTTTACGACCCCGCCCCAATCATTCGGGCCGCAGTCTTAGAAGAGTATCCGGAAATTGAAGATCTCCTGGCACCGGTCTTTGAGGGTTTGACGCTTGAGGTGTTGCAAGGACTGAATGCGGCCATACAGGTTGAGGGGCGAGATGCGTCTGAGGTCGCCCAAGAGTATTTGAACGAACACGGATTCCTTAACGAGCGGTAAAGGAAAGTCACACTGGAGAGCCTGTGCGGTTAGCCTGCGAAAAGACGACAGCCCTTGGGGCAGTCATTGGTATCGGTGCACTGAGTCTGCCGTTTCTGCTTATGAAGGAGAACCGGGTAGCACTTGGAGTTCCGTATCTCTACCACGCACTGCCGCGTGGGCCGCATATGCTTCTACCCCTCACGTTGTTGCTGGTGATTCTGGCCACCGCGTTCTTTCCGGAGCGTCCAGCGGTGAGGGCGGCCAAAATTGTTCTGGGGCAGCTCTATCTGGCGCTTATGCTCGCCGCCCTTTCGCTTGCTGGCGCCGTGCTGGTTGCTCCGGAGGCCTTCGGCCGTGTGAGCCCGTCTTCCGGGTTCTGGTTGGCGGCCGTTGCGGCCTACATACTCATACAGGGCTCACTCAAGAATGCACCCATAGGGTACCCGCTGCGCTTCCTCATTGGAGTCGCTCCTCTGATTCTGGTTGTCGGAATGTTCCTGGGTGGATGGCTCGACAGTCTGGCGGTTGTAATGGAGTTTGCCAACAGACAAGACCGATTCATGAGCGAGCTCGCAACACACTTGTATATCTCGCTCACCGCTGTAGGGCTGGCAACCCTCATTGGAGTTCCACTCGGAGTCCTGGCGTGGAAACAGCGGCATCTGGAGAAGCCGGTTTTTGGTGGGGTGAATGCGTTGCAGACCATTCCAAGCCTTGCGCTGTTTGGATTGATGATCGCACCTCTGGCGTATGTGTCCCGCCAGTTCCCGCTTCTGCGGGAACTCGGGGTGAGTGGAATTGGCAACGCACCAGCTCTCATAGCTATCACGCTCTATGCCCTTCTGCCAATTACCCGGAACGCGTATGCGGGCCTGGCCGCTATTGAGACCGGCGTTATTGACTCCGGCCGGGGTATGGGTATGACCCGGGTTGAGCTCATGCGCTATGTAGAGGTGCCTATCGCCTTGCCTATTATGCTCTCCGGTGTCCGGGTATCCACGGTACAGGCAATTGGCAATACCGCGGTTGCCGCCTTGATTGGTGCCGGTGGCCTTGGTGCTTTCGTTTTTCAAGGGCTGGGGCAGGGCGCTCCAGATCTCATTGTCATGGGCGTGCTTCCCATCATTGCGCTGTCGGTATGCATTGATCGTGGCTTGGCGGTGCTTATTTCGGTGCTCACGCCTCCTGGCCGGAAGGATATCCTCGATGATTAAGTTTGAACATGTGGTCAAGGACTATAATGGAGTGACGGCTGTCGACGACATTTCGTTGGAGCTGCCAGCAGGAAAAATCTGCGTGTTCATTGGGCCCTCTGGCTGTGGCAAAACAACAAGTTTACGGCTCATTAACCGGATGATTGAGCCGAGTTCCGGAACGATCCGGCTTGACGGTACCCCGGTGTCAAAGATAAAGGCGGAAGAGCTTCGGCGCGGAATTGGGTATGTGATTCAGAGCGTCGGGCTCCTCCCTCATATGTCAGTGCGTGAGAACATTGGCATTGTTCCGCGCCTGCTTGGTTGGGACAAACAAAAACGCGACGACCGGGCAGATGCCCTGTTGGAGCTCATTGGGCTTGCTCCTGCGGTCTACCGCGACAAACTGCCACACGAGCTCTCTGGAGGCGAGGCCCAAAGGGTTGGTGTTGCCCGCGCGCTGGCTGCAGATCCGCCGGTACTCCTCATGGACGAGCCTTTTGGTGCGGTTGATCCCCTGGGGCGTGAGGTGCTGCAACGGGAGTTTCTTTCGCTGAATCGTGAGCTAAAAAAAACAGTTGTATTTGTAACGCATGATCTGGATGAAGCGATACGGCTTGGAGATCGTATTGTGCTCATGCGCGAGGGGAAGGTTGTTCAGGACGATATCCCAGAGCGAATTCTGGGAGCCCCGCGCAATGAGTTTGTGCGCGAGTTTGTTGGCGCGGATCGGGCATTGAAACGTCTGTCCTGCTTCACCGTTGAGTCCTGTATGCACCACGCAGCCTCGCTGGATCTGTCGGCGCTTGAGGACGGAAGGCCACCGGAAGGTGTGCAGGTCAACGGTACCGGGACGCTGTGGATTGTCGATGCAGGTTCCGTTCTGGTGGGAATGTGTCGCCGCAGTGAGGGAAAATGGAGCGATGTACGAGAGGTTCGTGCCGCGGAACTTGGTGTGAACACCCTCAGTTCGTTACGCGATGCGCTATCGCGCCTGCTTGGGCGAGGTCTGAAGGCGGTTCCTGTTCTTTCGGAGGACAACCGTCTGATTGGCGAGGTGCGCCTCACCGACATAGAAGCGGTGAATCAAAGTGATGGGTATGTCTAGCACCTCGCACGCGAAGGTATCCGCACGGGAGCGAGTCCGGACGCGGATGATCATGGGTTCTGCTGATGTCGTAGGCCCCATCCTGCTTGTGGTGGGAGTGACGACTCTTGTGTGGCTTGCCGCCAACCCTCCGCAGCTTGAGTCCGTACTGCGGTTTCTTTTTCCCGGTCGGAATGCTTACCTGTATGAACGGGCCTCGCTCCTGACCTTGCTCGGTGAGCATTTGGTGTTGGTGGCTGTTTCGGGGAGTGCGGCGGCAGTGGTTGGAATAAGTCTGGGAGTGCTGGTAACCCGACCCGCTGGGCGAGACTTCCTGGGAATAGTTCGTGACCTCAGTTCGCTGGCCCAGACCTTTCCCCCGGTGGCGGTGCTTGCTTTGGCAGTGCCAGCGCTGGGATTCGGATTCAAACCAGCCGTTGTTGCTCTTTTTGTGTACAGCATCCTTCCAGTAATAAACAACACCATATCTGGCCTGGAGGCGGTTCCGCCGGATATTGTGGAAGCCTCACGCGGCATGGGCATGACACGTGTTCAGATTCTGTTACATACCGAGTTGCCGGTTTCGGCGCGGGTAATTATTGCCGGAGTCCGCACCTCGGTGGTTATCAATATCGGCACAGCAACCATAGGAGCTGTTGTTGGGGCTG
>PXEI01000371.1 GCA_003564775.1 Spirochaetaceae bacterium | reverse complement strand
TCTGACTCCCGGCACCGTGCCACGAGAAGTCATGGACTATTTTGATATGGATCGCGCACCTCCAGCTGAGTCCGTGCTCCACAAGATGTCAGAGACCAATGCACCGGAACTCAGGTCTCGAACAAAAAAGATAGTCCTGACTGCTGCTATCTCGGTTGGACTGATTGGGGTGCTCTTCTTTCTGACACGCATCGATATCCGTTCTGCTTTGGACATGGGTTTTAGTTTTGATCAAGTCATGCGCGGAATCGATGGGTTGAGCGAAAGCAGGCCAGCAGTAGCAGGTCTTCTGACCATCGGTGTTTTTTGGCTCGCAATTTCATTGTTCATTACCATTACCGTACCTATTGTGTTTTTCGCGGCGGTGCACGGGCCGTGGTGGGGAATTCTATTCTCATCATTAGGGGTGCTCAGCGGAGGTGCACTCTATTACACGCTCGGCTTGCTGCTGCATGACAGCAAGCGCCTTGGCAAGTTCAAGCTTGTCCGTCGCGTTAAGGAGCAGCTGGAGAGAATTAAGCCCTATGGCACCTGGGCCGTTGCGATCTCACGAATGATCCCCTCTGGCCCCTTTCTGGTCGTCAACTTTGTCACCGGCGCTGTAGGGTTCACACCGCGTCAATTTCTGGCCGGGTCGCTTATTGGGCTGCTTCCGGGCATAGTTGCGTTGTCGCTCTTTGGTGAAGCAATTCGAAATGTGTTCACAGATCCCAGCGTTGTAAGCGTCACCTGGTTCGTAGTACTTGTTGCCGCGTACTTCCTCGTTGTAAATGGAGCCCTGTACCTGATCAAAAGAATTGCTGGCTGGAACGACAAGCAGAACTAAGGTTTACTCACCAATGATCAGACACCAGAACCACGACAAACGCGACTACCGCGCGCAGAACGACAGGGACAATGACTCGCAGACAATCATGAGCTACAACCTTCATAGCTGCGTCGGTACCGATGGACGCTACGACCCAGAACGCATACTGCAGGTCATAGACGAAGTCAAACCGGTAATTCTTGGGATGCAGGAAGTACGCAGAAACACTCCGCATTCCACAGAGATTCTAGAACTTATCCGACAGGCGTATCCGGGTAGCCACCAGCTCTTCGCCCAGACCTTTGCCGACAGCAAGGGAGAGTTTGGAAACACTCTTGTCACACCGTATCCAGTTACAGAACATATCGATATCGACCTCAGGCCGGAGAATACCGGCGCCCGGAGAGCCCGCAATGCAGAGGCCCGCCGCACGGTGTTTGCCAAACTGGATATTTCCGGGCGGCCACTGTGGGTAATTGTCACACACCTGGGAGTCGAATGGGGCGTGCGCAAACAGCAGGCGCAATACTTGCTTGCCGCCATCAGCCGCTACATCAACCTGGACAGCGAGGCAACGGTGTTCATGGGTGACTTCAACGAGTGGACGCCGCCGAATGCTTTTGTGCGCAGAATGGACCGTACCTTCTCAAAGCACATAGCCCGACGCACCTTTCCCTCCGGTGCACCTCTGCTGCCTCTGGACCGAATCTGGATGACAGCACACCTCAGCGGAATACGCACCTGGGTGCATAGGAGCCCGCTCGCCCGTCGCGCCTCGGATCACCTTCCATTGTGCCTTGAGTTTAACTGGTGAGTGGTGTCGAATGGGCGGGTTCGCGAGCCCGAACCTGTTCCGCAGCGGTAGCCCCTCACGGAGCGCCGGTTCATCTACCTGGATTATTCCAATTCCAGCCTGCTCTAGGTCATGTACTTCATCTCGCAGCGCCTTTGCAATTTCCATAGCTGTGTCACGTCGCGGTTGGTCCTCTCGTACAAAAGACCACTGCAGAATGGTGATTGGCCCGGTGAGCATGCCTTTCACCGGTCGCTCGGTCAGCGACTGTGCATAGGCCGTCCAGAACACCGTCATCGGTTCGGGCCGGTGCACCTCACCATAAATAATAGGTGGTTTCACGCAGCGTGTGCCGTAGGATTGAACCCAACCATTCTCGGTAAAGGCAAATCCACCAAGCTGCCGCCCGAAATACTCGACCATGTCGGTGCGTTCAGCCTCACCGTGAACCAGCACATCAAGGCCGATATCCTCTTGAATCCTCACGGCGTGTTCAATCTCTGCTCGAATGTGCTCGGTGTACTGCCACTCCTCTATCTCACCTTTTCTCCGCGCCCTGCGGGCTTTGCGTATCTCGTCGGTTTGCGGGAAGGAACCAATGGTGGTGGTAGGAAACTGGGGTAACGAAAAACGATGTCGCTGCAGCTGCCGTCGTACCGCGTACGGCGCGCGCCGCGCATCTTGCTTCTCACCCTCGGAAGCAAGCCGCGCTTCTGTGCCGCGCTCACCGTCGTCACGTTTGCCTGCACCACGGCCCCCGTCACCACGTTGTGACTCCAATGCCGCATCACTCCGGCGGTACGCCTCCAGTTCCTGTGCAATTGCGGCCTCCCCCTGCTCAAGTGCCTGCTTTAGGGCGGACAGCTCATGCAGCTTTTGATCGGCAAAAGCCAGAACTTCGCGAACTTCCGGGGCAAGTTGTGTCTCTACCGCCGTGTCTACCGGAACATGAAGCAAGGAACACGACGGTGCTATCCAGAGACGGTCGCCCAGACTCTCGTACACCGGTATCAGGGCCGCAAGTGAGGCTTCAAGGTTGTTTCGCCAGACGTTGCGCCCGTTGACGATTCCTACCGACAGCACCGGCTTGGGTTTGAAGCCCAGCTCCCGTGCCTCGCGAGCTTCTTCTACCAGGATCGTAGCATCCGGGGTGAACTGCTCAGGCGGATCTACCGAGTCCGCGGAGCCAGACCCGTCGTCGGAACCTGCAGAAGCCACCGAACCCAGTTCCGGCACAATATAGTGGTAATTGGTATCAAACCATTTGGTCATGGCCGCGGGCTCGATATCGCCTTTGCGTCCGCTTGTACCCCGCGCAACTGCAAACTCCAGGTCATGCAGGAACTCACTCTGGAAAATCCCCAACCGGCATGTACTCAACGCCCGCCTGTGCCTGCGTTTTCCAGCGATCTTCGCGGACGGTACGCGCCGTAGCGAGTAAGGCCTCTTTATCTATATCTATACGTCCTTTCCAGTATCCCTCAATCGCAAACTTCATCTCTCGGTTTCAACCGATGCGTGGATACCCAAGGTTATGAACAGTAATCATACACGCCTCCAGGTACCAAGGTAGCAGCTGCTATTCATTAGGTATAACGATATTTTCTCAGTATTCTATGAGGAAATATCATGATTAAACGCGACCATCTTGAGATCGTTCTGGCCATTCAGCAAACAGGAACACTCACACGAGCGGCTGCTGTCGCTCCTGCCAGCGTTTCTTGCGGAGAATCCGGAGATAGAGATCGATGTCGTGCAAAGCCACCGTTTCTCAGGAATTGAAGCGCTTCAAAACCACGAGATAGATTTGCTCATTACTCCCGATCCGCTGGTGGTAGAGGGACTTCAGTTTGAGGCTGTGTTTCCTTACGAGCTTCGACTCGCCATGAGCAAGCGACTCCAACTTCCGGCAGGCCCGGCCCACAAGCAGGGGTATGTGACAGCGCTGGACTTTCTTGAGCTTGACCTGCTTACCTATCCTGTTCCACGCGACCGGCTTGACCTCTTTACCGCCCTTCTTATTCCGGCCGGAGTCGAGCCACGCAGCACGCGTCCAGTGGAAGCTACCGAGGTGATGCTGGAGTTGGTACGTGCCGGACGCGGCGTCACCGCGCTTCCGGACTGGATGGTGGCACGCCTTGGGAAGGAGGTACACAGTTACCGGATTGGGCCCGGCGGAGTTCACAAGCGCCTGGCACTCGGATTCCGCGCCGGAGCCCTGGAGTTGCCCTACATGCGGGTCTTTCTCAGCATGGCAACCCAGGACCGACGCACGTCCGATGCAAAATAGCCTTAGGCCTTTGACGCCGCCTCGTAAATCATGTCGATCATGACCTGGTTGGCACGCGAGAACTCAAGTGTGCAGGGAAAAACCTCGCCCTCAAGCACCGCACGGTTAAAGGCCTCGATCTGCAGCAGGTAGTGCTGAGATTTGAGAAAGCGTGTCGTGGTCTCGGT
>PXEI01000180.1 GCA_003564775.1 Spirochaetaceae bacterium | reverse complement strand
GGGCACGACAGGAATATGAGTCTGGCCACTTCCTGCAACAATATTCCAGATGTGTGGCCCTGTCAGTAGAGAAAAAGCATTCATGGAATAATACAGGGAATGGGCGGTTTTGTCTTTCGATAGTTGTGTAACCATCCCGCCTCTTGACCGGGCATTTCCTTAGCACTCGGTCGGCGTTGAACTCTGCCCAAAAGTAGTACCTGTGGTTTTTAGGGGGGGAGATCACCACGAAAAAAACTGTCCGCCTCACTCTTTCCCCGGTAATTTCGACCCGGTGCCTCGTCCAGCCAGTTGTCACAGACGATTATGCAAACCCGAAGGTTGCGTGAGCAACCTGCAGTGCGAAGCGCAGCACGAGCTTGGCACCTCACGAGGATCGACCGCCTGCAGGATGGGCGCCCCCCCCTCGCCCTAAGCTCTTACTTTTCCACTATTCTTTCCCATACCCCGGTGCAGCCTCTGCTGCCTGATCTGGCGCCTGATCTACCAATTCCTCGTGATACACCGGTATATACCTAGCGAGATACTGGCTGAGGGCGGGGTCGCAGGCGTAGACGAAGGTGCCGTGGATGCCTCTGGTCATGAGGGTTTTGTAGATGTTGATGATGAATTCTACCATCTGGCTGGGGGTGAGTGATTTGTGTTTGCCGTACTTGTCCTTGTAGCGGTCGGGGTGAAAGCGCAATTGTCCAGCCTGGAGGGTGATCTCGGGGCCGATGATGACGGCGGTGTAGTTCAGGTCGTAGCCCTGGACGGTGTGAATGCAGCCGACTTCCTTATGGGCATTGGGGCTGTTGATCCAGTTTTTGGTGGTGGCGTTCCACTGTAGCCGGCAGTTTTCTATTTCAATGTCGTAGAGTTCCGGGTCATCCTTGCTTTTCCATTCCCAGGCAAAGCCGGCCACTAGTCGGCACAGACCATGTTGCTCATTGAGTTTTTGCGTGTCGGCCACCATGGGTTCGAGGCGGGTGTACAGGCGAAGGTCGTAGCCGGTAAAGCGCAGGGGCGCAGGGTCACTCTGGCGCAGGATTGCGTGAATGTACCCCGTGTAGCGGTCGCCGGCCAATACTCGCATTTGCGACTGCAGCACAAACCGATTAGCGTGCTGTTCCAGCGAGGCAAACCTGGCAGCATCGACATCCGAGGGTTTCACGCTCTGATTCCCGTCATACAGCAGGATGGTATGGGTGGATTTCTGCAGGATCCAGTCGAGCTGATCGGATTGGGCCGGATCGAGCCCTAGCTTCTTTGATGCCGTGTCGAAAGTGGAATAATTGGCCAGATTCCGGCGCTTGGTCAGGCGATGGGCCTCATCGATAATCAGCACATCGAATTGCTGCTGGGCGTGTACTACATCGTTGGGACCCAGCACCATACGTGTTGTGAGCCCGGCGACCTTGCGAAAGATCTGTCGGACGCTCTCCCGCAGGGAAGTCTGGGGAAGCACGATACCCACTCTTAGCCCGGCAGTAGCTGCCTCGGATAGCAGGTATTTTACCAGGTAGATCGCAAGGATGGTCTTGCCTGATCCCGGCTCACCCTTGATAATGCTCACCGACTCGGACCGGGTGGTAATTAGCTCTTCCAGCTGCTCGACAATCTCGGCCTGATCATCGGTTAAGGCCTTGTATGGAGAATACTTGAACAGCTCGCTGTTTTGTATATCGCGAATACTGTGCCGGACTATGTGCAGCGAGCGTAGCTCGTCCCAGATCTCCCGAAACAGATCCTCGTAGTATTGCCGGTCATAGTAGTTATGATTACGCAGCCCACGATTGTTGTTCTGCAACTCGTAGGTACCATCGCCAGAGATGTACTCAATCAGTGATGATTCCAGATCCAGCGTTGCGGATTTGTTGAACTTCTCGTCCTTGATGAGGTACAGCTTGGTAAAAATATCCCGTTCTTTGTTGCCAAGATGACTCCTGATGCGCTGGATTGCACTGGTGGTTTCGCCAATGTAAGCCTGCTTGCAGTTTTCCAGAATATAAATAACCGGCCAGTTCACATACTCCTTGTCTGTGCTCAATTCCTGTAGAGATTCATGGGCAAACTTATAGCTGACTATCCGTGGCACTGGTTCGGCTCTCATAAATCCACTCGCGTTTCCTTGCCATTCGTGCCTTTAACCCTGTCGACCGGAAAGCGCTTCTCGTTGCGCTCAAGCTTTTCCTGCATGAGCTGCAGCGGATCCTGACCGATCTCGTTGGCAAGTAGAAAGCAGTAGATCATGACATCGGCAAGCTCATCGCTCAGTTTGTGATCCGCCGGATCCTCTCCCCACTGGAACAACTCCAGCAGCTCACCAGCCTCAATGGAAACCGATTTGGCAAGGTTCTCTTTGCTGTGATATTGCTGCCAGTCGCGCTTGTCGCGGAATTCGATAATGCGCTGCATGAGTTGTTGTGCGTTCATGGGGGTCTCCTGCTGACACATCGTAACACATTCTGACTAGCGTGTGAGCCGGGAATGTCAGTGTGTAGTGTACCGTCTCTTGTGTCAGTAGGGGAAAACGGTACCCGAAAGAGATGCGGGAAAGAGCAGTGAGACTTGTCGATGAGTCTTGAAACGAGTATGAATCGGAATGGGCCACGACAAGTTCCGTGGCTTTCAAAATCGGCTGCACGCATGAAACGCTCTAACGAGATTTTACGGAAAGCATCGGTTATGACGACTGACCTCACATTGGATGCATTGGAACAAGCACTTCACGACCTCGAGGTCACAGACGAAATGGAGTACTATCAATAGCGGATAAGGACGCCAGATCCTGTCGGACTCACACTGCAACCTTTCCGTTGAAACCGGGGCGGTTCATTACTGAGCTTTTAGTGGCACAGGGTACATACAGAACTATCTGAAAATCCGCCCATCTGCGTAGATCGCGCTACTTGACCTCTGATCCTGGTTTGCATGCGATATAACAAGGGTGTTCGGCGTTAGCTCATCAATTTCGTAGCTATACGAGATCTCACCTTCCATAGTAATGGAAAGTCTTTTGGTGCCAGGGTTAAGGCGCCAACCACCAGTTCGCGTCATCCAGCCGGACAGGTTGCCACCAAAACTTTGATAGTAACGGTAACGACATGTACCACCTTCTTCAAACGTCAAGGACCGGCCCTCGCCTGATGCATCGTAGTACCAAGTTCCAATTTAAGTCGGTTATCGCTTCCGGGATGTCATAGGTTATGGGTTTGCCGATCTTAGCAACGTGGTCGTTGATCCAAGTCCTCGTCCAGCAGGACCGTCCGGGGCTCTCTGAACGATCAAACCGGTTTCGTTGTTTTCAACAATCAGGTAATGCCGATCAATGCTATCATCCCAACCGACCGAGAATCTACTTCGCTCGTCGTCCAGGTATCTCCACCTACCTATGATCGTTACGAAGCTATTCAGGCTGCCTCCACTAACGCCAAAGTATTGGTAGTATCGGTGGAGCAAAGTGCCATCTTCCCGAAAAGTAAAGAAGTAACGATCATCTTCTGGATGCGTGTACCATGTACGAACCAATGTAAATACTTCGACTGAGTTCAGATCGTCTGCAAGCGCGGATGTATCGACATCGAGTGCGCAGGACGTAATGAATAAAGCAATTATAATGACAGAGAATAGACTCACCCTTATCATGAAGGGACCCTTTTTTCGATCCGGATCAACTATTCCCAATAGTATTCTACCCGGCGCTTTTTTTACGGACGTAGCACAGCTAAAGAATATCATAGAAGCAAACTTTTGTATAATCGAACTCAGATCAATAGTCGACTCCGCTCTGCGATTGGCCAAACGAATAACTCACAATCACCCGAACTCATTTGCGTGCATTTCGCTTCTCTTGTCACTGTATTACAATGAATACGAGAGCATGTCGTATCGCGTTTAGCCGCTGCAGAAAACATTGCCCGCGGACAACGCTCAGGTACACAGGTTCTCGATTCATGGCTCGATAGTGACGGACACAAGACCAATATCGAAGACGGGAACTACTGAACGCACAAGTTCGTGCAGTTGCGTTGAGAAACTCACGGTGACAGCTGGGACAAGCGCATGAGTGTTGATCATACATGCTCGCCATATGGCG
>PXEI01000473.1 GCA_003564775.1 Spirochaetaceae bacterium | reverse complement strand
TGCTTGCATGCGTTCACACGCAAGCCTACGTGGAATCGTTCCTGAGTGGTGCCATTGACGCCAAAGCGCTGCGGCGTATTGGGCTGCCCTGGAGCGAAGGCCTGACACGCCGCACCCGGCGGGCGGTAGGTGGCACTTTGCTCACCGCACGCCTGGCACTGGAACACGGCCTGGCCTGCAACGCCGCTGGCGGTACCCATCATGCGCACCCCGGTTTTGGCTCCGGCTTCTGCATCTTTAACGATATTGCTATAGCGGCACGCACTCTGGTTGACGAGGGTAGCGTGTCCCGCGTTCTGGTTATTGACCTGGACGTGCACCAGGGCGACGGCACAGCGGCCGCTTTTGCGGGCGACCCTCGCGTCTTCACCTTTTCCATGCATTGTGAGAGCAACTTCCCGTTCCGCAAGACAGCCGGTGACCACGACGTGGGCCTGCCGGACGGCATGCAGGACGCAGAATACCTGCGGCGCCTGGAGGCCGAGCTTCCGGCGCTTCTGGAACAGGTGCAGCCGGAGCTGGTGATCTATGACGCTGGGGTCGATGTCTACGCGGGCGACCGGCTGGGTCGGTTGCAGGTGTCGCTTGAGGGGATTTACGAGCGGGACGTCTACGTGCTGCACGAGTGCCGTCGGCGGGAGGTTCCGGTAGCGGGCGTGATTGGCGGTGGCTACGACCAGGATCTGGACGCACTCGCCCACCGCCACTGTATGCTCCACCGTGCCGCGGCCGCCGGACATCGCCCTAATCAGCTACAATAGTAACAACCTCGTAGCGCACCCCGGTGAACTGCTGACGTGCGTCCGGCCGACCGGCCGCAAGCAGGAAATACACCTCGTTCCCTTCAGATGGAACCACACCGGCAACATACTCGGTGATGAGCCCCGGGTGCTGAAAGTAGTCAAAGACGTAGGTACTCATACCGCGGTCCTGACGGTGCCGATTGAAGTACTCAACCAGCTCTCGTCCGTCTACCACTACAGATTGAGGATCACGCGTCTGGTACAGAACCGTACCACCGGCAGCCTCAATCTGTTGCTGGTAATGACGGACAATCTCAAGTGGAGAGGCATCCTCTGCCCTGAAAAAGCGTCGACGTATATCTCCCATAAGATACTGGGTAGCATTCTCGGCCACCACCGCTTCGAACTCCTCAAAGCCAATCACGTCGTCGTAACGTTCTTCTGACTCGGGAAACATCGGGACAACCCGGTGATGGTCAACCGCTTCGCGCGTCGTTGCGTCACGAGCCGCGGAAGCAGCCCCGCGAGCAGCGGACGCGGAATCAACCGTCACGCTCCCAGTCTCGCACGCCGCAAGCCCTCCAAAGCTCAACAGCACAATTGAGACTACTGCAACTGCCCTCAACCCTGTTTCCCAACCCTTCTGATCAGTGCGCTTGTCCATTCCCTACCTCCACTTGTTGACGGATTTATTCAAATGAGTAGATCACCTGTTCGGATCGCTCAGTGTGCATGCATTGTAGCTTCAGAAGCGCCACGAAGCGTCCCAATTCCGGAAATGGCACGCGTATTTCTGGAGATTGCGGGCCAGATGGCGTAGCTGCGCGAACGCGGGCGGTTTAGAAGAGGTCGATCACTTCCATGAACAAGATGAACAGAGTTCCGGCAAGCGCCGCAGTAGCTGCCGTCCGGATGACGGCGCGCCTTCGTGGCTGAACCTGCCCGTCCTTTGTCGTGCGTTTACGCTCACTAAACAGGTACTGTAAGGTTCCATAGACAGCAAAAAAGACCAAGAACTTTCCAAGCAGTTCCATAAAGCACCCTCCTTGCAATCAACCTGCAAACAGAGCTTAGCAAGCGTCAAGTGCGCTGCATGAGCTTGACCTGCGCGGCATGGTGGCGCATCATAACCACATGAGATTGAGTGCGCGCCAACGCCATGCCATACGAACTGCGGTTCACCAACAGTTCGGGCCACAGGCAGAAGTCCGCCTATTCGGCTCCAGAACCGACGACACGCGCCGTGGCGGCGATATCGACCTGCTCATTGAGTGCCCTGACATGGATCCGGAATCACAGAGTGCGGTAGAAGCTAAATTTCGCATCATCAGTGCGCTGCACAGAGCTATTGGAGAACGCAAAATCGATATCGTATTAGCCGGTAGCACGTCTTCATCTCCGGTAGTTGACGCAGCTCGCCGCGAAGGGGTGCCACTATGAGCGGCTACAATCCTGAGGAACTACGGGCAACACTCAGATCTGCTATTCAGGAAGGCGAGGCTCACATCAAGCAGCTGGAGCGGGCATCCTTGGTGCTGGCGCCGGTTTTTCCGCTCACGGCAGACTCGCTTCGTAGCTTAGCTGATGACCAGGTTCCAGTTCTTGACCAGTTCATCTACAGATTTACCAAGCTCCAGGACTCCATGGCATCTCGGCTTCTTCCCACACTTCATTCGCTGCTACGTGCGGATGACTCGCCTCGCCCCTTCTTAGATATCCTCTCGTATCTGGAGCAGCTCGGTGCCCTGAGCTCGGAGGATCGTTGGTTGTTTTTCCGTGCGTTGAGGAACAATCTAGCCCACGACTATCCGGAGTCAACCGAGCAGACCGCCCAGACACTCAATACTCTCTACCAAAACTGGAGTGAACTGCGTGATATGTTCACAACTGCGCGTGACTATTTCCTGTCCTACGAGTCCGACTCACAACCTTGACCTGCGATGCGCCGCGTAACGCGGCTATATGCCAAAGCCTGCGGTGAGCGTGATATAATGAGCACTAATGTATCCGTATCTCTTTGAAGAGACCTTTGGACGGGTCTTTTTTCTGCGCAGCTACGTTCTTCTCCTGCTCACTGCGGCCGTGGTGGTGTACCTGCTCCTCCGTGGACCGGGGCTGCGACTCTACCAGGCCAAGGTCGCCCATGGGGGCCCGGCCTTCGGCCGGGCCGATATCCGGGCAGCGGCCGCGCTCGCGGTGCTTGGTCTTCTGGTTGGCGCGCGAGCGCTGTACGTAGCACTGTACTGGGAGCCTTTTGCCGCTCGGCCGGAACGCATCCTGCGCTTCTGGGAGGGTGGGCTGGTGTTTCACGGGGGGCTTGCCGGTGCATTGGTCGCGGTTGCGGTGTTTGTCCGCGTGCGTCGGGTTCCCCTGCTGCAGATGCTGGATATGGCACTGCCCTTTGTTGCGGTTGGCTACGCAATTGGCCGCGTTGGTTGCTTTCTCAACGGCTGCTGCGGCGGCCTTCCCACCCAGCTGCCGTGGGGTGTGCGGTACCCGGGGCCATGGCCACTCCGGCTGCACCCAACCCAGCTTTACTCAGCTCTTACGGCCATGCTGCTGTTCCCGGTAATCCTCAGGGTGTACCGCCGCTCGCGGCGGGTGGGAAGCACCACGGCCGCATTTCTTATTGGCGCCGGTGTCTACCGCTTTCTGCTGGAGTTTGTAAGGGTGCACCGCCCGGCCGGCGGCGGCCTCTCACCGTTCCAGATCACCAGCATTGCGGTGGCGCTGTTGGGTGCGCTCATTCTGTTGTGGAGCCTGTCCGAGGACACCCCACCGCTACGCCTTCTGATTGCGGGCCTTGTCCCGCTGCTGTTCCTGGCACCCAGCCCTCGGCCCCTGCCTGCTGTGCCTGCCGAACAAGCCCCGCCGGTGCGGCTGCACTGGGGCGTGCCGGAGGGCCGCTCTCTGGGGAACTTCACCGGCCTTGAGCGAAGCCCCCAGGCAGAGGAGCTGACACTAGACGGTGACACACTCTTGGTAACCTGGAGGCCCGGCAGGTCCTACATCGTCCCCATCTTTGCCGCCTCGGAGCATACTTTGGAGGGCATTCGCTACTTTGGCTACGGCATTCCGGAACACCTGGAAATTGAGTGGCTGGACCCATGGCGCCGGGTGTGGTATCCAGTTGCCGGCATTCCGCCGCAAATGATCCGCTTTGAGATCTTTAGGAACCGTGGGAACACCGACTCCTCCTCCGGCACCGTTGCCATTGAGTTTGGCCCGCCTGCCGGCGCAGAGTTTCACCCCCAAATGTCGCGCTTTATCTGGTTCCGCCTCACGCCAACCCAACCCGGCAGCTTCACGGTACGGATCTTCGGCTATCCCATGGAACAGGGG
>PXEI01000066.1 GCA_003564775.1 Spirochaetaceae bacterium | reverse complement strand
TCAGCTGTTGTGACGACACCACCATTATGAGCGCAGTGACTGCGGCCGGTCGTAGCTACGTCATACTTGCGGGTATAGAAGCACACATCTGCCTGATGCAGACGGCAATGGACCTTATTCAACGCAACTACACACCGGTGTTGGTTGCCGACGCAGTATCTTCACGCACAGCGTTTGACCGCGACATAGCCATTGAACGAGTTCGTTCGGCAGGCGGTGTCATTACCACGGTTGAGTCGCTGTTGTTTGAGCTGTGTCGCTTCTCAGGCACCGAAACCTTTAAACAGGTATCCAAGCTGGTGAAGTAACGCGGGACGGCGATGAGGGCCAGGAGAGGCGAAGGGCCGTGTCAGTCCTCCTGGTCCTCCAGTTCTGCGGCCTCCACCGGGAAGTCTTCATCTACAAACATGAACGAGCGGTCTTCATCTGTATCAAGATGCACCGGCGTTCGCAACCAGAGCACCTCGTAGGAATCAACCTCGAGCGACACGAGACCGCCCGGTTCATCGGTCGGGAACACGATATCGCCCCCAATTATCTCCCGCATACCTATTTCAATATCCAGGCCAAACTCGTCGGGACTAAACATAAGTTCCACCGGATCCAGACTCAGGTTGTGAATGCAGAGCATTCCTTCTCCATTACTTTGCGTAGTGCTCCTGAGCAACGCAAACACCGAGGGGTGCAGGTCGAGCACCTTTTGCGGCACCGTAGGATGACACAATGGCTCAAGCGAACGCGCCCGAAGGAGCGTTTTGTATCCTTCAAAAACCACGTTGCGTAGTGATCCGGGAGCTTCGAGCTCCTCTACCAACTTGCTGAACTCTAAAGGCCTTTCCTCCCCTGCCTCGGAAGCCAAAAGGCACTCGATATCCACTCCCGGAACCCCCGCCAGGGAAAGCATCGCAGCCTGAGCACACAGAAACACCCGCGCCCGTTGCTGCACCGGTAGTGCCGGGTCGGTCACTGAGTCCAGGAAGTTCTCCTTGAGTTCAGACGGCACTAGGTTGAAGTACGCGGTAGCGGGAGAAAGCTCAGGGAGTGCGCGCGCCCAGCATCGCACAGCCTCGGCGCTGCCCGTTACCATAGCATCCAGCACCAACGGTGCAAGATCATGCTGATTTACCATCTGCGCATCGGCCGTTGCCGGGGGCGCATCGGTGACAAGTACACACCATGGAGCCAGTTCGGCCATCAGCGCGCGACTTAGCTGTGCCACGGCTCTCATGCCTGCCAGGCACGAGTCGCTCATCTCGGCTGGTGCTGAGTCTGGATCGTTCACAGTAAGCCGTACCACCGAGACTCCGTCAGCCAGGTGCCGTAGTAACTTCTCAAGCGCAGACACCACGACCTCAGGGTCAGCGTAGTCTGGTGCTTGCTGCTGACCGGACGCCTGAGCCGGCACCAGATCCACCATGAGACGATACTCCCGTGAAAGCTCATGAACTAACTCCGCCGAAGGGCCAGCTGGCAGTACATACACACCTTTTGCGATGCCTTCAAGTTGCCCGTTCAGAAACCCATGCAGGAGTGCCGGGGGCGTGTTTGCCTCATCAACGAACTGGTCTTCGTGAACTCTAAGAAACAGGTCGGTTTCGTCAACCGGAAGCTGGGGATCGTACTCGTCGTCAGGTGGCTGAATTGTATTACGATAGTGGTCAACCATTGCCGAGAGCCGAGGTGCAATGACCTCAACAACATCTGGCGCACACAGTTTGCGCACAAGCGCATCGAGCCGTTCCTTCATTGAGTGTTACTCCGGTTTTGAGTCGTGTTGGGAGTTCCGCGCTTGGGGAAGTTCATGGAGCTCTTTGGTTATTTCTTCTTCATCTGCTGTATTCAGCTCCATGAGCCGTCGCAGATGTGTGAGGCTGTCCACGTCCATTACACGGAACTCAAGGCGACATTCATGCCCATGAGTACCAAGCACCGTGGCCGTGCTCTCAATGGTGACGTCTTCGGCAAGTTTCAGATGCACAAGCACATCAGGGTTCACCCCATGTTGAGGGATTGTGGCCAAACGAAGCATGCACCCGCGCAGCGAAAGATCGTGGACCGTGCAGTCAACTACATCGTCCCCAAGATCAATCCAACCGTGCATCACAAACTCTGTACGAACATTTTTGCGTCTTTCCATATCTGGAACCTGATAAGAGTATCCTACCACCACGCGTCGTCGTCAAGCTTGAGTCTACTTCCCGACGCAAAAGGAGCCAAACATGCGCTCCAGGATCTCGGAAGAGGCAACCTCACCGGTAATCTCGCCCAGAGACTGAAGCGCTTCCTGGAGGTCAACGGCAACAAGGTCCAGTGCAGTTCCCGCTGAAAGCCCGCTTTGTACCTGCTCAAGCGCGGCAACCGCCCCTAAGAGCAAATCACGATGGCGCCGCGAATCAATTACAACGGCTTCGGTGTCGGTATGCTCGCCAGGCACCAGGCGTTGCACCAGCACTGCGTGCAGGTCGCCAAGGCCCTCGCCGGAAACCGAACTCAGCAGAACCGGCTCCGCCCTCTGCTGGCCCGCCCTCTGCTGGCCCGCGGATTGGTCAGCCGAATGCCCCACAAGAGACGCTACCCCAGGAGAGTGCCCGGAAGGCAGCAGGTCTCGCTTGGTGTACACAACGACACAACGCCCTGCCGCCTCCAGTTCTGCGATGAGCCCCTGGTCTTCATCATTCATGCCCTCGGAGGCGTCTACAAGATAGAGAACAAGGTCTACGTTCTCCATAAGCTGTCTGCTACGTCGCATGCCTTCGCTTTCAATCGCGCTCTCGCTCAAGCGTAGTCCAGCGGTATCAATAAGTCGCACCGGAACTCCCTCTATATCCAGCCGTGCCTCAAGGTAGTCGCGCGTTGTACCGGCTTCCGCACTTACAATTGCTCTGTCCTCGCGTAAAAGCAGGTTGAACAGCGAAGATTTGCCTGCGTTCGTTCGACCGGCCAAGGCAATGCTTGCGCCCTCGCGAAACACACGCCCAATGCGGAAACTATCAGCCAGCATCTGCAACTCGGCTCGCAACTCTTCCACCTCACTGCCGGGCAACTCAACATGGCCTGTGTCTTCTTCTGGATAGTCAAGCTGAATAGCCACGGCTGCCATGAGATCCAGCAAACGCTGCTTTGCCGACTCAATGCGCCGCGAGAGACCACCCGAGAGGCGGTTCAGCGCCAATGCATGCGCCGTACCCGTCTCAGCTTCCACAAGCTCCTGAATTGCCTCGGCCTGGGTCAAGTCCAGTTTCCCGCCCAGAAAGGCGCGCCGAGTAAACTCACCCGCCTCGGCCGGCCGCATGCCTAGATCGGCCAGCACCCCGAATATCAGCTCTATTCCGGCAGGACTGCCGTGGCACATAACTTCCACCGAGTCCTCACCGGTGTAGCTTTTTGGGGCCCGATAGACGGCAAGCATGACCTCATCAATGATCCTGGCGGCCACATTCCTGTCCCGCGAGTTGTCAGGTACCTCATGTATGTGCCCATAGATCAGTGTGTTCCCGGTGCAGTCGCTAAGCGCGGCTGGTCGACTAAAGGCCGTTGCAAGCGCCTCGACACACCCTTCGCCCGAGATGCGAAGCACCGCAAGGGCGCTGCGTCCGTATGGGGTCGCCAGCGCGTAAATAGGATCATGGGACTCAAGTACAGACTGATGTTTCATGTCCATACGATATCGAAAACACGGGGCGATGTCATGGGGTGCAGGGCGCCGAGGCAGGCCCGGCTCCAGCGGTGCAGGTGTGGGTTTCAGAACGGTGGCCTTGACGAGCTGGCCGCTGGCGCGTAGCTTTTGAGTCACCTACAAGGAGTACGCGTGCACGAGGAACTTGATCTGGAGGGACTAACCCCGCAAGAGGCCACATCGTATGTGGCAAAGTACCTGGCGGCCCATAAACAAGCCCGTCAGCGGCGCAAGCAGGCCAAAGAGGAGTTTACGCGGTGGGAAGCACGGGTACGGCTTGCACATGAGCGTGGCGAAACCGACCTTGCAAAGGCGGCACTTGCTCGCGCGGACAAAGCGACCAAGGAGTTCCAGCAAGCACGGACCGAGGAGAACGAGCTCGCCATCACCTGTGACCTCTTGAAACAACG
>PXEI01000454.1 GCA_003564775.1 Spirochaetaceae bacterium | reverse complement strand
GTATGGAGGTTTGAGCCGCCAAGATCTAGATCAACAAGCACCGTGCGTTTGCCGTAGGATCCAAGAAGGATCCCAAGCGATGTCGCGGTGACCGACTTGCCTACGCCGCCTTTTCCACCGGCAATAGGCAGGATTTTGGTTCTAAGTTGTTCAGATTGGATCATATGGTGTCCTTAATTTGGCTATTGTACTGGAATGTATTGTTATTGTAGCATTATTTTATAGTATTCATCAAAGAAGGGGATGGAATGGAAGATTACGGCCGACGGCCGGAACGAAGGGGGTTTCATATTGACTCCGAGTGTTACATGGTGTACGTCGGAAGAACACCGACTGACTACCGACCCTTTGTACGAATAGGCAACTCCCGGGAACTACCGGAGAATGTTAAGTCACTTATCAACTCTATTGTGGTTAGCGATACATTCCCGGGCAGTCCACTGGTCGAGCAGCATAATCTTGATCTCCGGCGTTCTTCCGACTTCCGGTATGTTGGGGATCCGAAAACCGTAGACCGTTTCAAGAGCTTCCTGCAGCACCGTGAGATTCCCGCAGAAGGATATCAAACGGTGGCCGACGAGTCACCCGACGATACGGGCGCCTATGTCTACTTCTACGAAGATGCGAATATCCGACTCAAAATGGATCACCGTGCAGTATTTGATCTTGCCAAGCGAGCCAAGGAAGATCTGCACTATAGCGAGGCTGTTGAACAGGTTTCACATGCTTTGCGTCGTGATCCGGTACGCATTGGTGCGGATGAGCTTCAGGGCCTTGGCTGCGTAGTTGCCAGCGGTGAGGTCTACCTTTTTCAGGATGGAGCGACGGTCGTCACAGGACTTAACAGAGAGTACTTCCGAAATCTTGCCGAGGTGGGAGTTGACCCAGATACCGTACAAACAGTGATTGCCGAGTACCCAGACGAGGGTCTGGTGCGTCTCTTTAAGCGCGCCGCTCGTACATCGAAATCTATTCTCGTCGCTGGCTCCAACGGCAGCGACCTTCGCAATCTGATTGAGTTGTTTTCTGCTGCTCAACCGCACGCCTTACAGGCGGAGTTTGCCTCGACTCCTTCTGGCAAGTGGCTCAAGGCAGGAGAGTTGCGGCTTAGGCGTGGGGCTGGTGAAAATGAAGAAGAACTAAGCCTTGAGTATGGCGGAGCCCGCATTTCACTCTTCGCCGCTCATGCTGAGCCAAACTCCACAAACAAGATCGTTGGCGCAGCGGTAGACAGGGCGCGTAACACTCTGGTGGTCTCTCGCCATGGCGAACGTACCGAGATTCCATTGACGGAAGGTGTTCCTCATCGAATACAGTCTGGCATCCCGGATATGCAGGAGCTCTTGGAAGAGTCGCTGACCTTCAGTAGCTTTGCGGACTCCGGGCTGATGACCGAAAGTGAACGGCAGGGCCTGGCGCTTCTGCGAGAAGCTTTTGATGTCGTCGGGAAGGCTCAGGAGTTCAAGCGGGCGTATGCCGAACTCCCAGCCGGACTGATGACGCCCCGGAACGATCCGCAATCGCTCTTCCCCTTTTACCTCAAGAACGCGGCCGTAGTGGCTGGCGCAGGCATAGATTCCGGGATGCACGTCGCCTCGTACCGGAAACTGAGTGAGCTTCTTGACGAACGGTTATCGGCAGCGCCGGAACCTGCTCCGGAACTGAGTCACTCGGTCACTATATATCTTGATGCCAAAAGGGCCTACAACGTAATAAAGCCTCATCCAGCACTGAGCCGTGGCAGCGTTGCCCAGACTGCCGCTGCGCGGCGGCGCGTTCGCTCCATTGAGAGCCGCACCGAGCGGGAGTTCGTCTCGGAACGCTCCCGCTTAAGCCGACTCATCGATGAGCTGGATACGGAGATGGCACGCCGAAAGCGACCTAAGCCGGAGGCGCCGTCGGTGACGGAGGCGTCTACCAAGGGTATGACGCTGCGTGAGCAGGCTGCTGCCCGAGCTGCCGCCCGCGAAAAAGCAGGCGAGAACACGTCCGATAAAAAGGCACTTGACGCCAAACAACAAAAGACTGGGGATGCAGCACGCAAGGACTCAACGGCAGGCCGTTCAGCCACAGCGGCTGCGGGCGGATCCGACACGAGTGGAATCTCAAAGTCTAACAAGACCGGAGTCAAGCAACCGGAAACCAAGGCTGCATCGCTGGCCGTCAGCGTCGGTACTAGATCACGGCGGAAATCAAGGTCGCTACGTGGGCCGGGCATAGCTGCCGCAGTGGTTGCTGGAATCCTTCTCTTGCTTCTTATTCTGGTTTTTATGTTGCGTGTGCCTCTTCCGGGCCCGATAGAGAGTATGGCCGAGGGTCTTCGGGGTGATGCACCGGTATCTGCACCGTCAGACACGGATCTTCCTGCCCCAGGTGACCCTGACGACCCGGCGGTTCTCCCAGACCCACGGTCGAGAGATCGGGACGAACTTGCCACAGATGACGGTGTAGTTCCGACCGAGGGCGACGACGACCCAGGATTAGAGCCAGGGTCGGGGCCGGGAGTTGAGCCAGGGGCGGACCCGGCTGACGCGGTGGAGCCTGATGCAGTGACGCTGGGAATTCAGTCTCATGGCTTAACCCCAACCATAAACGATATTATCGTGTGGACGAATGCAATTGCTGCCGAGAATGACTACAGAACCTTGGCCCAGCCTAAGGGTGATATTCCGGGGCTAGGACCGGATCCGGACTGGATCTTTCCAGGAAACACCTTTGTCCTTCCGGACGGAACCACACACATTGTAGAGTTAGGAGATACTCTGTGGGGAATCGCCACGGATTACATAGAGCACCAAGTCGACGTTGACTTCTCAGAGTATTTACGATTAACTTCACTTTACCATAGCGAGGAGGTGGACGGAGTCACTCGCGAACAGGTACTACGTGATCTCGGTGAGCTTGAGAGAGAATCACCTAGTGAGCGTTTTCGCGCGTTCATTCAAGAGCGAATTGGTGAACTCGATGCATAGTTCTCATAACCAGAGTAGTAAAAGTAGTCGAGGAAAAGGTTGAGGACGTATGGACTGAAGGTTTTTCAGCCATGCGTTATAATAGTTGAATCATTCTGGGGAAGACCGGAAAAATAAGGAAGGAGTTTGGTATGTCAGATCTACCGAGAAGTCCAAATGTATTTCACCCACGTAAACCGTCCGCGGTTGGCTCACGCAACAGTCTCGCGCAGGAAGGTCGAAATCAGAAGGCCGAGTACCAGCAGCTGATCAACGAAGAAGTTGAGAATATTTTGGAGGACTTCTCGGTCAAGCTACCGACTGAGGTCCTTGAGAATCTCGAAATCATGGGTGGTCTGAAGGAGAAGTTGTACAACTACTTCAATCAGAACTACCAGAACATGTTCAATCGTTACATGGTCACGACCGAAGACGAAATGGTCAAGAAGATCCGTAACTTTGTGGACAAGGAAGAGAACCGTGTTCTGGCTCGGTACACCCCGAAAGAGATTTCGGAAATGCTTGACCAGATTGCGGGCGCGGACAAGTTCAACACCGGTGAGATTGAGAAGTCTATCGTCAACATGTACGGACACCTTCAGGGACATATCCAACGTGGGTTGAATGACCTGGAGAACGATACCAACTCGTTGCTTCGTCAAAAGACTGATGTTGGCGCATTCATTCGTGGTGAGAACGCGTACTCCATTGTAAAATGTGCATTTAAAGATAACGCCTCGAAACCGAAAACGGTTTCAGATGTCAAGCTATCGGTTAACATCCTGGACTCCGAGCTCATCAGCCCGATTTTTCAGTACCAAGCCACGGTAGAGTACCTCATCAAGGACCAGATTGCTCGTACCATTACCAACATGATTGACCGAGAACTCGAGCAGTTCCAAGAAGAGCTGGTTGATGAAGGCAAAGAGGAACTGTCCGACAGTGAGATCATCTTTGAGAAGATGAAGCGCGTGCCTAACTACACCGACGACGACAGCGACGACGAGGGCTCAAAACGATACACCTTCCTTGCAAAGAACCTCATTGAAAAGATTGAGGGACTTCGCGCCGAGATCGACCCTGCTGAGTTTGATCCGCTAAACATTCGGGAAAATCTCAAGAAGATTGTGGATATGGAGAACATCCGTAACCGCGGCT
>PXEI01000028.1 GCA_003564775.1 Spirochaetaceae bacterium | reverse complement strand
CACGTCGTGGTCACCGGCTGTCTTGCGGAACGGGAAGTTGCTCTCACAATGCATAGAGAAGGTGAAGACGCGAGGGTCGCCCGCAAAAGCGGCCGCTGTGCCGTCGCCCTGGTGCACGTCCAGGTCAATAACCAGAACGCGGGTCACGCTGCCCTCGTCCACCAGAGTGCGTGCCGCTATAGCAATATCGTTAAAGATGCAGAAGCCGGAGCCAAAAGCCGGGTGCGCATGATGGGTACCGCCAGCGGCGTTGCAGGCCAGACCGTGCTCCAGTGCCAGGCGTGCGGTGAGCAAAGTGCCACCTACCGCCCGCCGGGTGCGGCGTGTAAGGCCTTCGCTCCAGGGCAGCCCAATACGCCGCAGCGCTTTGGCGTCAATGGCACCACTCAGGAACGACTCCACGTAGGCTGGCGTGTGAACGCATGCAAGCAGGTCGGGGTCGGCGGCATGGGGGAAGCAGGTGTTCGCAGGGCTCGCCACACCCTCTGCCTGAAGAAGCGCGTAGACCTTGCTGAACTTTGGCATAGGGAATCGATGTCCGTCCGGCAGCGGGGTGACGTACTCCGGGTGGTACACAATGGGCACCGCGCGCGAGGCCGCGCTCGGGTTCGGGGCCGCGCCCGCAACCGAGGCCGAGAACGGCTTGCTCACGTGCCCGACCCGAAACGTTGAACAAGTGAGGCGGCCGCGCGCGTATCAAGTACAGCGTATAACTGCTCAGCATCAAGCCGATCCTGAGCACGTGTCGAGCTTTGCTTCAGGAGCCACAACAGTTCAGGGGATAGTACCGGAACTTCTCGCCCTGCAAAGGGCACCTTCCGTAGCCCGGACTCAAACTCGGCGGCCAGTTCAGGAGTGTTTGGCGTGAGGACATCTAGAATGAACTCCTGCTCAGCTTGGATCAGGAGTAGCCTTGAAACTTCGACCAAGGGGTAGCGCATGCTCTGGGTGTTCCGGTACACGGAAGAGAACCGTGTGCGAACAGCCCTTTCAATAGCCGAAAGCTCTCCGGACATCATGAGATCGATATCGTAGGTTGCGCGCGGCTCACAGTACAGCGCAAAGGCAAAACCACCGGCAAGACCAAACGACAACTCGGCCTCGGTGCAGGCGTCAATTACGCGAATTAAGGCCTCGTTCAGTTCCATTGTGCATCCTTGCGGGCGCGCATGCGGCGCCAGAAGCGGCGTTCCAGTTCTTGCGGCTCCAGATCAGGGTGCGTAGCCGCGTCGCCCGCCTTGTTGAGCTCCTTCTGCACCTCAAAGAGCTCGAATGATTGCTGAAGCTGGCGTGCTGCCTTCTGCGGGTCGAAGGTTCTCATGGCCTCCATCTTAGCCAAGTTTGCGGCAAAACGGAAGCCAGCAGCAGCGATCGAAAAACTCTGACCCTTGATCCTTGCACACCCCGGCACTTGCAGTAACCGGCCTCCTTGATTAGTATCAGCATGTGGGTGCAATCAATTGTGAAAATATCGATATACTCACGTAATATGACCACATAAGATGACAAAGAAGGCTGGAGGAAACATGAGTAACAGACCAAAACCGGTGGTTCTGGTGGTGCGAGACGGCTGGGGTAACAATCCCAATAGTGACCATGACAAATACAATGCAGTGAAGCTGGCGAACACGCCGTGCAATGACCGCCTGCTGACGCAGTATCCCTGGACCCGAATTCATACCTCGGGTGAGGATGTTGGACTGCCTGACGGCACCATGGGTAACTCCGAGGTGGGGCACCAGAACCTGGGGGCGGGCCGCGTTGTGTACCAGGAGTCGGTACGAATTACCAAGGCAATTCGTGAGGGCGAGTTCTTTCAGAACGAGACGATGCTTGCCGGTGTGCGCCGGGCAAAGCAAAACGACGGGTGGGTTCACATTATGGGACTGGCGTCCGATGCCGGTGTCCACGGTCTGCTTACCCATCTGTATGCCTGCGTGGAGTTGTGCAAGCGGGAAGGCCACTCCAAGGTAGCGGTGCATCTGTTTACCGATGGGCGTGACACCGGGCCCTATACCGGGATTGAGTTTGTGCGGCAGATTGAGGAGAAGCTTGGTGAAATTGGGGTGGGTAAGGTTGCGTCACTCACCGGGCGCTACTGGGCAATGGACCGCGACTTCCGCTGGGAGCGGGTGAAGCGGGCCTACGACATGCTCACCGGGCGCGATCAGGCCTTGCCTGTATTTGAGACCGCAACCGAGGCCATGCAGCACTACTACGACAACCCGGACAACGACAGCCAGAACGGTGATGAGTTTGTCACCCCCCGGTACGTGGGCAGTGACTGGAAAGACACCCGCATGGAAGACGGTGACACCGCAGTTTTCTACAACTACCGGGGTGACCGCCCGCGCGAGATTATCCGTGCCTTTGTGATGGAGCCCTTTATGGGTGCGGGGAAACCCTCACCCGACAGTGGTGAGAAAGGTTTTGAGCGCGGAAAGAAGCTGGACATCTACTGGGTGACCATGACTGCGTACGAGACGGAGCTCAACACCATGGTGAATGTCGCGTTCCCCAAGGCGCCAAAAATGGTCAACATTGGTGGTGAGTACCTGAGTGCGAAGGGCCTGACGCAGTTCCGCTGTGCCGAGACCGAGAAGTTCCCGCACGTTACCTTTTTCTTTAACGACTATCGTGATGAGCCCTTTGCCGGAGAAGGACGCGAGATGCCACAGTCGCCCAAGGTGGCAACCTACGACCTGAAGCCGGATATGAGTGCGTACGAAGTGCGCGATATCGTGCTCAAGCGGCTATCTGCCGATGACTGTGAGGACTTCATTCTGGTGAACTTTGCAAATGCCGACATGGTAGGCCACACCGGGAAACTTGATGCTGCGGTTAAGGCCTGTGAGGCGGTAGACGCCTGTGTCGAGGCTCTCGTTGAGGCTGCTCTCAAGCGCGGTGGCAAGCTGATTGTAACCGCAGATCATGGTAACTCCGAGCAGATGTGGGAGGACAAGAATAACAGCGCCCACACCGCGCACACGACCTATGACGTGGACTGCATTATTGTGGACGCAGACCGAACGGGTGATGCAAGCGGCAGCATGGACGAACCGTCGTCCTCTCTGCGCTCCGGCGGACGTCTGGCCGATGTGTTCCCAACCGTGCTGAAGCTCATGGGGCTTGAGAAGCCAAGCGAGATGAGCGGCGAGTCGCTTGTATAGGCTCGGCTGGTAGCGGTCGGCGAGTCGCTGGTCTGGGGTTGCACAGCGCCCCAGACTAGGGCTGCGCGTCTGTGGGGCCATTGGTGGGGCCTTCCGCGTCAAGGCAGGAGACAACTGCGGCGCGGAGCGCCTCGCGGCTCCATGGTTTACGAATGATCACCACGTCCTCAAGAGTCTGCTTGAGTTCGGCAATGGCCTCTTCGTTGGCCTGACCGGTAATGAGAATTGCACCAGCACGTGGGGACATCGATTTAGCTTCAATAAGAAACTCATCACCCTTCTGCCCCGGCATGAGCCAGTCGGAAATGACCAGAATGACCCTGATCTCGTCCTGCTGGAGTTCCTCAATAGCATCGAGTGCATCTGCGGCGTTGTTTGCAGTTTCGTAGATGTAGCGGTCTCCAAAAAGGGCCCGCAGTTCCTGCTTCAGCGCGACCAGGATAATTGGTTCGTCGTCTACGCACAGGATTGCAGCTTGCGGATTGATCTTGCGACTCATTTCCGGTCTTCTCCGTAGTCTCGCGCCGGGATGTGTTCTAAGCGTTGTTCCTCGGGTGTGTGATCTACTCTGGCATCTGGCTCAATGCCAGCGGCTGGCAGAAAAACGGAAAAGGTCGTACCGTCCACCCCTGTTTCATACTCTATACTGCCGTCATGACTCTCAATTATCTGTTTGCAGATATCCAGACCTATACCAATGCCTTCACCGTTCTCTTTGGTGGAGAAAAACGGTTCAAACAGCTGGGGCTGGATGTGCTCGGGAATTCCATGTCCGGTATCGCCGACCGTCACACAGACGAGGCCCGGGGAGGGCGAGCGTGTGATGGTGAGCGTTAATGTGCCACGGTACTGCATTGCATGCAGTGCATTCTTTATCAGGTTCATCCAAACCTGATTGAGCGGATCACGCATTCCATGAATGCAAATGTCTTCCGCGTAGTT
>PXEI01000140.1 GCA_003564775.1 Spirochaetaceae bacterium | reverse complement strand
TCCGATCTATCGACGAGCTGTGAGACTTCAACCTGAATCTGCATTCGGTCTTCGGCGGTATAAATACCGTTTGCCGACTGCACCGAGAGTTCGCGGACACGATGAAGAATGTCTTGGGTGTTCTGCAGATATCCCTCTGTTGTTTGGATAAAAGATACTGCGTTCTGAATGTTCCGCTCAGCTTGATTCAGGCCGCGGACCTGGCTGCGAAGCTTTTCCGATACTGCTAAGCCCGAGGCGTCGTCACCGGCGCGGTTAATCCGCATACCGGAGCTTAAACGCTCGATATTGCCTTGTGTTTCGGTTGCTCTCACACCCAGCGTCCGATTTGCAAATGCGGCGCTCGCGTTGTGATTAATGATCATCTGACCCTCCTTGATAGTGTTCGATAAGGCATTCCTTGCCTTCACGGACTCCGCCAAAAGGAGACTCCGGTGCGACTTTCGCGCTTCCGCCCCGGAGTTGTTCCTCAAGCGGAGAGACTTGCTTAACCTGTGTTCTTCACAGGCAGAGAAATCTCTCCGTTTTCAGCGTTCAAAGAGGGTGTTTTTCAAAGAACTATGGAGAGGTCGCAGTGACCCCTCCATCAAGTATGATACTACCCTAACCGAGCAATTGCAAGACAGTCTGACTTCGCATGTTAGCCTGCGCCAGCATAGCGGTGTTGGCCTGCATCAGAATCTGATCGCGAGTGAAATTGACCATTTCCGACGCCATATCTGCATCCCGAATGCGAGATTCGGCAGCCTGGAGGTTCTCCGCCCCGACATCAATTCCTCGTACAGCCATCTCCAAGCGGTTCTGATACGCACCAAGATCGGCACGTTGCTTGCTGACTGCAGTCAACGCGGTATCGATCACACCGATAGACCGGTTGGCAGTGTCCGGGGTCGAGAGCGAGAGAATGTCTTGTTCTGTTCGGACACCAAGGGCGGTGGCGGTCATTGTACCAATGAAGACGCGTTCGCGCTGATCCATGTTCGCACCAATGTGAAAATACATGGAGGCTGTAATAACGTTCTGACCGGTCTCCTGTGCAAAACGGCCGGTGAGAAGGTTCATGCCGTTAAACTGGGCGTGTGAGGCTACCCGGTCGATCTCTGCGATGAGCTGAGAGACCTCAACCTGGATCTGCATACGGTCTTCTGCCGAGTAGATTCCGTTGGCGCTTTGTACCGAGAGCTCGCGGAGCCGTTGGAGTACATCTTGGGTACTCTGCAGGTAACCTTCGGTCGTTTGGATAAAGGAGATTCCGTTGGAAGCATTTCGTGATGCCTGTTGCAAGCCACGAATCTGGCTTCTCATTTTCTCCGATACCGCAAGACCTGATGCATCATCCCCGGCACGATTAATTCTCATTCCGGATGCGAGTTTCTCCATTGTTCCCTGAGTCGAGCGGTCGGTTTGGCCGAGCTGACGGTTAGCGAACATGGCACTCATGTTGTGATTAATAATCATTAGACTTCCTCCCTGAAGTTTGTGTGAACGGCGTCCTTGCCGTTGTTTCGTTACTGAGTAGCCCGTGGGCCCTCATGTACTCGCGTAAATAATCCTCCTTTTTTTCCGAATTCCCTCAGGTAGCTCGGATAATTCTCCGATGATTACGATAAGGGGCAAGGAGTGTTGTCTGTCCCAACGAGTCGGGACAGAGCCTCCCGCATTCCTTCTATCGGCACGTGGGACTCTAAAACTTAAGCCATAACGCGCGAAATTTACAATTTTTTGGAAAAAATGATAGCGGGCTGTTCTTTTGTCCTACTGCTCAAGCTTCTGTAGATACTGGAGTGCAAGCACGTCGTTCGGTTCAATTTCCAGAGCGGCAAGAAAGTAGGCTCGCGCTTCCTCAAGGTCTTCGCGCTTAAGTGCCAGAATTCCAAGGTTAGAAACAAACTTGACATTATCCGGTTCCAGACGAAGGGCTTCTATGAGCAGCTTTTCACTCTCTGGAAACGCACCTGTTTCCATGCGGCATATGGCGAGTTCGTTCAAGGTATCGGGCTTGCGGGGGCCTAGTTCAAGGGCTTTGTCAAAAGCCGCTGCCGCGTCCTCATAGCGCTCAAGACGACGGAGTCCCCATCCCAGGATAAACCATGCGTTCCAGACATCAGGGTGTTTGCTCAGAAACTCCCGAATCCGCTCTATGCCTTCGTCTTCTTTGCCCAGGCGGATATAGTCGTAGGCTTCCTTGAACAGATTATCTACCAGATTATGCTTTTCAATTTCCGCAATAAGCTTGGAAATCTCTTCCGAACGCTCAGAGTCCGGTTCAAGCTGCAGGTAGTGAGACAAATGCCGGAGGGCATTCTCGAAACTTTGTGTTTTAAGCGCGAAATAGCCAGCATTGAGATAAACCTCGGACGGGGGTTCATCTTCAGCGAGGAGCTCCCTGTACAAACGGAATGCCTGTTCTCGCTTTTGTTCGGCTTCTTCCGGTCGTGATGCAGCCTCAGCTGCGTCCGCGACCTGCTCATGCAGTAACGCTAGATTAAGCCGTGGCGCGGGATTGTCGGGCAGCAGTCCAGCAAGCGCCCGAAAGATCTCCTCGGCTGGTTCGAAATCGGCATTCTGTGCCTTGCTTACAGCAGCTTGTGAGAGCTCGTCAGCTAGGTCAGGTTTTACAGCAAGCGCCAGGCTGCGATAGTAGGACACATCTTCGTGCTCTGGTCTGTAGGCAAGCAACTTGAGAACTGCGGCGATAATCATCTCCCAGCGCAGCTCACCTGCATCCCAGGCATCTCCTTCACCCCGGGTTTCTACCGGGAGGGGGATGCTCGGATCTAAGGTGAAGTCGCCAATCATTCTGTCGAGGTTGGGGGGCAGGGTAATAAAAATGATGTCGGACAATAGGCTATCTGCCGGTTGATCGGCGCCGTCGCCCGAGCTGGCGTCGGAATGATCTGATGGGTGCATGTTAGGCTTCCTCTGTGTTTGCTTTGTTAGGTGAGGAGTTGTCCGTGGATGGGGCCTTCCCAGATCCTTCAGAAGCAGCGATGCTGGGTTTGCTCGGCGATTGTGCACCAGCGGCGTCAGCTCCTCGATTCGGTTTAGTTTTTACGGTTTTCAGAAAAGCGTTGATTCGTAGCTTGTATTTGATTGGAATCTTGTCTTCATCGAACTGTATCGCGAAAGCGGCTATATCGGTGCGCCCTTCCACTGGCTCAAAACGCACGACGGTTCCAACAAGCTCTATTTGTCCCTCGTCGTCGGCGAGTTGTAGACGGAGTACTGCAGTTCGATTGACGAGGAACTTTGCCAGCCCCACAATTATTACTTTAGCGCCGGAGAAGGAAAGATCGCGGATAATGCACTTTCGAGGGACCTGCTCAATTGTTAGCAAGGCACCTTTGGTGCCCAGTCCGAGCTTGCGCAGACTGTCGGAGGTAACGACTATTCGTTCTTCACTTCGCTTACGACTGTTGACGTTTGCGTCCAGGAGTTCACCAAGAATCTCAATGAGGTCATCCGGCGGGCGCTGAGTGAAGTTGATAGTTACAAAGGATAGCTCCGGATTCTTTTCACCATAAGGACTGGAGCCAGCAATTTTCGCGCTAACAAAAAAGGCCAGCGCGTCGGACTTATCTGGCTGCAGGAAACTGAAGCGTAGCGATATCATGTTGTTGGATTTTCGGAGTGCGTCGCGCAGAGAAGTGGTGATATTTACGATTACCTTCGCCCCAGCCATTGAGCTTGAGTACACGATACACGGCCAATGGTATCCAAGACACTTGATGTACACCTGCTTTGAGTAAAGATGGGTTGCTTTAATTACCTCTTTGGTGAAGGTAACCTCAATCGCGTGATATTGTTGATAATAACGCGAAATTTGCTGGCTGGTGGTTACAGGCATATGACTGGTAATATACTATGACGCTGAGATGAATACTGTCAACAACGGGAACAATGGGAATAATTTTGGTGGGGTAGATGAAGTGAAGGCAACCTTGATGTATGGCTTGGGGAATCCGCTCTTGGATATTGTGTATAGGGTCGAGCAGGACTTTCCTCCTAAACTCGGACTGGTACTCGGGAGCATGAACCTGGTTGATGCTCCGTTAGGTTTTGAAGCTGATGCACCTCCGGTGATAGCGAAGGTTGCGGGTGGGAGTTGCGCCAATACC
>PXEI01000341.1 GCA_003564775.1 Spirochaetaceae bacterium | reverse complement strand
CCCCGCCCCCGTGCCGCCGTAACGTACTCGCGCTGCAACTCAGCGCCCAGGGAACTACGAATATACCGTGCAAGCACCGCACCGCGCCCCAGAGCCAAGGCGGCGGTCGGTAACACAAGTGATATCCACCCCTCATATCCAAATAGCGGAAACACACCGAGGTGCACCGAGAAGGCCAGCAACAACAAGACTCCCAGCCAGAACTCCGGGACAGCGAGCAGCAAATGCGAAGGGCCAGCGAGCAGAAGATCCAATGTGCCTCCCTGTTTCACACCAGCAGGAATACCTAAAGCGGCTCCAATAAGCAGCGATGCAAGAAAGGCAGAAGCAGCAAGGCGCAGTGTTAAGGGCAGCCGCTGACGAATGAGATCCAGCGCTGGTTCGTCGGAAAAGAAGGAGTTGCCAAACTCAAGTCGAAGTGTTGCCAAGAGCCAGGCGCCGTATTGAAGCAAAAGAGGCTGGTCAGTTCCCAGGCGCGTGCGAATGAGTTCTACATCAGCCAGGCCTGCATCTGGCCCGGCAAGTACCGTCGCCGGGTCACCGGGAATTACCCGAACAAGTACAAACACGAAGCTGACAATGAGAAACACGGTTACGAAAAGCCGTAGTGTTTTTGAGAGGATGTATCTCCAGGACAGCATGCCGGTGAAGCGCCGCGCCGAGCGCGCTTACTTCTTCAGCGCCATGAGAATTCGTTCAAGAACCTTCTTTCTGTCGAGAGGCTTGACGATATAGTTCTTTGCACCCTTCATAAGCGAGTCTTTCACGAGATCGTTCTTGCCGAGCGCGCTGATCATGACCACCGTGGCCTCTTTGTCGAACTCAACGATTTTCTCAAGGGCTGTGACTCCGTCCATTTTTGGCATGGTGATGTCCATGGTGACGAGATCAAGTTTTGGATGCAGCTCTTTGTACTTCTCTATAGCTTCCTCGCCGTTTGCAGCGGTGGCTACGACGTCAAATCCTGCCGAAGTAAGAATTTGGCCAAGCTGTTTGGCAATAAACATTGAGTCGTCTACAATCAGTACCCGATACGGAGTACCGTCAGATTTCCATCCTTCCGGTTCCTTCTCGTTCATGCTGGGAAAGTCAACCTTACTCTTCATTGTTGAGACCGCCTCCACTCTTTCTTATAACGAAAACGCCCGAGTCTTGCAAGCATATACCGAATCTGGCAACAACCGGTGTCTTTTTTTTTGCGTTTTACATCAATGGGGCGACAGGAGCGGCGTGAGACGGTATAGTGGGAGACACGATGCAACAAGACAAGCGGCCATGTATCCTTATGCAGCGCCGTACCCGCAAAGGAGTTACAAGGTGCAAACAAATCACAGTTTTCATATACCCGTATTAGGAATCGGATTCTCGGTAGATACGCCAGTCAAGGTGGCACAGTTCGGAATTACCTCTGTTATTTCGCTCGTCGACGACGAGCTGGCCGAAGAACTCCGGGCTTACTACCTCAAGGCGCGCGGCGAAACCTACGAACCCATAGACAAGACGTATGACAACCCACGTGCGGCCCGATTTACGGCATACCTCAATTTAGTGAATACCATGGTTCAGGAAAAAACCGAACAGTTGCGGAAGACAGAGTTTGAACCCGGTTCCGAGATTACCCGGTACTTTGAGTATCTTCCCAACGGCTCACCCCTACGCCAGCGCTACGAAGACATGCTGTCCGCCGACTCGGCCGCAGAGCGAGATCAGATCCAAGCCGAGCTCCGTGACGCAATACGTCCGGGAGAGGTCGAGACCAATATTATGGTCAAGGTTGACAGTGACCGCTACCGCGATGGTGAACAGCTACCGCCGGAATACGCAGACGCCATGTCGGCCTTGCAAGGCTTTGCAGAAAGTGAGCTTGAGTCGGGTGTGGTTTTGTCCGCTGGCTTCAACCGACGCCTCGCAAAGCATATTGAGAACTTCGCAGACTTTCATGCTGACGCAGCAGGTAACTTCCGAAAAAAGATCATTCTCAAGGTAAGTGATTTCCGCTCAGCACAGACACAGGCCAAGATGTTTGCCAGGAGCGGTCTCTGGATATCAGAGTTCCGCATTGAGTCCGGTCTCAACTGTGGCGGGCATACCTTTGCGACCGACGGCATTCTGCTCGGCCCGATCCTTGAAGACTTTAAGACGCGCCGTGAAGAGCTTTTTGAGTCAACCTACGAAGTCTACCGCGCTGCAGTTATCAAACGCACGAGCTCGGAGCCGCAACGCCCATCGTTCCGGGTAACGGTTCAGGGCGGAGTCGGCACCGCTCTTGAGCACAATTTTCTTATGGACAACTATGAGATAGATGCCGTTGGTTGGGGCTCCCCTTTCCTGCTGGTGCCGGAGGCGGTGAATATCGACGACGACACGCTCAACAAATTAGCGATCGCAGGCGCGGAGGACATTGTTTCAAGTGGTGCTTCACCGTTGGGAGTCCGGTTTAGCAACCTCATGAACTCGGCCGCGGAGTTGTACAAGCGACGCCTCATTCGCGAAGAGAAGCCGGGCAGTCCCTGTCCCAAGGGTTACCTCAAGTTCAATACCGAGTTCACTGATCGCGCCATCTGTGTAGCCTCGAATGCATACCAGAAGCGGAAAATTGCCGAGATAGATGAGCTCGGACTTGAGAGTTCCGAGAGAGAACGCCGCTACAATGAAATTGTGGAACGTGCATGCATCTGCCGTGACCTATCCGGATCAGTAGAGATACTGTACGGCACCGGTCGCTACGGTAAAGACGCAACCCCGGCGGTCTGTCCAGGCCCGAATCTTGCATTCTTCCCACGAGCTGCCAAACTTCAGGAGATGATCGACCACATCTACGGCAGACTTGACCTACTCAACGGTATTGATCGTCCTCATATCTTTGTAAATGAGTTGAAACTCTATGTGGCACACCTTGCCGAGGGGCTTGCCGAGGCAATGCGCTCTGGCAGTGAGGCAGGTGCTGAGGCCTTCCGAAGCTATCGAGACAACCTCTTGACCGGCATTGGATATTATCTTGGCCTCATGAGTACTCTGGGCGAAGATTATCGTCGGTGGAAAGAACGGGTACCCAGCGAGCTCCTCAAGCTCAAGGAGCAGATTGAAACAATTATGGTCGTGTTGCCCGAGACCGCAGAGCGTAACGAAGGGTAATGCAGGCGCACCACGAAAAAGCCGACGGTTAATCCGTCGGCTTTTTTGTCTGCGCGCACCCTGAAGCCTGAACCCCTTGATCTAAGTTTTTACTTCAATTTTTTACCTATCTTTTTACTTGCTACTTTCTTACCTTGCTTATTTACCTTCGTTTGAAATTGTTTGCCATCGTCGTCTTCTTTATCCTTACCCCACCTATGATGCAATCCACGTGCCAACCTCGGGCATTGCTCATAATTCTTTTGAGTGTATGATTTTAGCCCATTGCATTATGAGTCCCGTTCAAACGGTGTTCCTATGCAAAACGCATGGATCAACTGCAAGTTTTGAGATACATCTTTGTGGAGTAATGATTTAGACCCTATGCAACCTGAAGTACCTATGCGCTTTGCATAGGCACTGGTGGCGCGTTGCTCAGGTATGGCCCAATGCGAGAGAGCGACCTACGGTTTGGAGCGTCCGCTCAGACGGCGACTGAGGGTGCTTTGCGAGACCCCTAAAAGACGTGCCGCTATGGACTGGTTACCGTCCGCTTTTGATAGTGCCTCTTGTACGAGGTACTCTTCTACCTCGGAAAGCTTGGGAAACTCACCACGATAGCTAATGCGTGCATGCTCACCCTGGACATGGTCAGCCGGTCTGCTGGAAACGGCACCGTCCCTGGATCGTTCTATATGTTCACGAAAGGCGCCGAGTGATAGTATGCCACTCTCATGTCGCGACAATGCGTCGTACACCATGGACTGTAACTCGCGAATATTTCCCGGGAAGCTGTAGACCGCAAGCAGTGTATAAAGCTGATCGGGGACGGTAGGCACACGCTTGTTCAAGGCTGCCGCAGTTTCAATCAAAAAGTGATCAAGCAAAACCGGAATATCTTCAGGACGACCTCGCAGCGGGGGGAGTTCAACGTGGTGAGCAATGAGCCGATAGTAGAGGTCACGACGAAAGCTACCGTCGATCTGCTTACGATAGAGATCTGCATTGG
>PXEI01000486.1 GCA_003564775.1 Spirochaetaceae bacterium | reverse complement strand
CAATGATATCGGTGAAGATTGAAGCACCCGGCAGGAGACGCCGAATATCCTCAACAATCTTCAGGTACTCGCTGTAGGTGTAGTTTCGGTTCATCCGATGTAGGACTTCGTCGTCCCCGGACTGCAACGGAAGATGGATCTGCCGGGCAAGACAGCGGAACTCAGCAATGGTCTCCAGCACCTCGGTGCTCATGTCGTGCGGATGGGGCGAGGTGAAGTACAGCTTGAACGAGTCGTTGTAGCGTCGGCCGAGCTCCCCAATACTGCGCAAGAGCCCGGCGAAACTCAGCTCGCTGTCCGGCCGGTCGCGGCCAAAGCTGTTGACGTTCTGACCCAGAAGCGTAATGGACTGGTAGCCGTCGGACACCAGCGCCTCAACCTCGGCCATGATGTCCGTGGAGTTACGTGATACCTCGCGACCGCGGGTGTAAGGTACGGCGCAGAAGGTGCAGAACTTGTCGCACCCGTTCTGAATTGGGACAAAGGCTTCAAAGCTTGAGCTGTAACTTGGTCTCACATTCCAGTGTGCAGTTGGGGCGGCTTCACCCCCGGCGTTGAGGTCGGCGTTGGCACCCGTTTCGGCGCCAGCTTCGGCCTCCGTTTCTTCCCCCGTTACAACGCCCGCTTCGACGCCCGCTTCGTTGCGGAAGCTCCGGAGTGCGCCTGGGGTGGTAACACCGTACTCGCGAATCATGCTTGGTAGATCACCAACCTCGCCGATATCGAACAACAGATCAAAACGCTCAAGCAGTTTCATGCGGTCTGCTGGCAGTATGCAACCCGAGGCAAAGGTCAAGAGATTGCGGTTGCGCTTCCAACTGTTCCACTTGTGAATCCGTGAGTAGACACGGTCAATGGCCTTCTGCCGAACGGAACAAGCGACCAGTCCGAGTATATCGGCCTGGGACTCATCCTCACTATATGAGTAGCCTGCGCCTTCCAGTACGCTTTGAATGCGCTCGCTGTCGGAGCGGTTCATTTGGCATCCGAGCGAAACGATGTGATATGTCAAACTCACTTAGAAATAAACCTCGGTGTGGAGTCGATCAAGCGAGATGCCGTGGCGGTGCAGCAGCGCGTAGACCTCGTATATCATATCGCAGTTGCCGCACAGGAAACAATGGGTTGTCGGACTCAGCGGTTGGGCTTGAAGCCGTTCCTTGAGGTATGCTGTTACGCGGCCGGGGTAGTCGCCGCCTGCCTCCTGGCTGACACACGCCACGTAGTTTCCCCCGTACTCAGCCGGGTCGGCGCGTTCGGCGTTCGTTCGAACGCCGTGGAGAAGCCGAAAGCTCAGGTATGGGTAGGAACGAGCGTAACAATGAAAGGGAGAGATGCCGGTGCCGGTTGCGACCAGGAGCAGCTCTCCCGCGCTCTCGGCGGGCTTGAGCAGGCCCGGCTGTTGGTGCACACCGGGCAAGGTGAAGTTGCCTTCCGGGCCTTCTGCCATGACTGAGTCACCCGGTCGCAGTTCGGCGAGACGCAGGGTCAAGTACCCCTCGGGCATGCGGCGGAACAGTATTTCAAAGAAGTCGTCCGTATCCCCGGAGTATATTGAGTACTCTCTGCGGTGTGCCTCTCCGGGTAATCCAACTGCAAGGAACTGCCCCGGAACAAAACTGCGTCCGTCACGCTCGAACCTTAGCAGGAACAGATCGGGGGCAATTTCGGCATTGGACAGCACGCGCAGCGGTTTGAGCCGCTGCGCCGGAAATGCCGGTGATGCAGGATAGATGCTCGCCATTCCTCCATTATACAAGCATGAGCGTTACGGTCAAGAAAGCTGAGTGGGCCGCTTGCAGCCGGAGCGGAATGGGCGTTACACTACCAAGACAAGGAGTTTTTCATGCCTGATCACGTTGTCTCACGGAAACCGGACTGGCTTAAGGTTCAGCTTAATACCAACGACAACTTTAAATATGTGAAGCGAGTGACATCCAAGGAACGTCTCACCACGGTATGCGAGGAAGCGCGTTGCCCTAACATTCATGAGTGTTGGGGCCAGCACCGTACCGCAACCTTTATGATCCTTGGCGAAATCTGCACCCGCCGCTGCCGCTTCTGTTCTGTTGAGACCGGGCTTCCGACACCGGTAGATCCGGACGAGCCAGCGCGGGTGGCACATGCCGTGGCCGAGATGCAGCTCAAACATGCGGTTGTAACGATGGTGAACAGAGATGATCTGCCCGACGGGGGTGCTGCGGTGCTGGCCGAGACAGTGCGAGCAATCCATGCAGCCGCGCCGCAGTGTTCGGTTGAGGTGCTGTCCTCCGATCTCATGGGCGATGCTACCAGCATTGGAGTTGTAGCTGCGAGCAAACCTGAAATCTTGAGTCACAATCTTGAGACGGTACGCCGACTCACACCTCAGATACGTTCTCGTTCAACCTATGACCGCTCACTGAGTTTTCTGCAGACGGCTTGCCAGCTTGATCCGGAGACCGCAGTCAAGTCCAGCCTTATGCTTGGCTTGGGCGAGACGCGTGAGGAAGTACTTGAGTCCATGGACGATCTTTTGGCGGTTGGAGTGCGCATTCTCAACATGGGTCAGTATCTGCAGCCGACCAAACGCAATGCCCCGGTAGAGAAGTACTGGACTCCGGATGAGTTTGCCGAGCTACGCGAGCGTGCATTGGAGAAGGGTTTTGACCACTGTGAGGCGGGACCTCTGGTGCGTTCCTCGTACCATGCTGACGACCAGTACGAGCACTACCGCAAGCGTGTTCATCCGCTCTATGCGAACGATAGCGTTGTTGCAGTCCCCACAGACACCCCCGGTGCTGCGTCCAGCGAACATACCCAAGGCGGACATACCCAGGACGAGCATTGCGGGCCGAAAGCTACGGTCTAACTCACGAGTCTCCGTCAAAGGTGTAACGTCGGAGCGCCACGTGCTCCGCGCCGCTTGGGCGGAGTCTGCTTTCAAACAGCACCATCTCCTGGGCAGCGTGGAACTCTTGCTTCCCGGTCTCTGGGCAGGCTGCGGTGACCGCAGGCCGAACAACCCGGTGATAGTCCCGACCTTTCAGATATCCCAAGGTGAAGTGAGGTCGAAAGCGGTCGAGCTTTCGGCCAACGGCAGAAGCGACAGCCTCTGCCGTGCCGTGCAGGCTACCGTCCAGATCTTCTGCGCCACACCATGCCACGCGCGGGTTGCCACGCGCGGGGAACACGCCTCCGGCACCGAGACGGAAGCGTGGCTGGGGTATCGCCTCGGCCACGCGTGCCAACACCTGTTGCAGGGCAGGGATCTCGGCGGAGGGCGTATCCCCAAGAAAGACCAAGGTTAGGTGAATGTTCTCCGGCGGTATGAGGCGAACTCTCACCCCGCCCTCGGGCGATCTCGCCCCGCCATTCACCGTTGGTCCCGGAGGCGGTTCCTCATTCAGGCGTTGTTTAAGCCTTAGACCAGCAGCCACCAAACGCTGATGCATTTCACGTGGCGCGGGAATAGCCACGAATAGTCGTACATCGTCCATAGCGATATAATATACCCTGCATGGAAACCAGAATAAACGACCTAGTTGAGCTCATACGGTATCACCAGGACAAATACTATAATGGCGAACCGGAAATCAGTGATGCTGAGTTTGATGCGCTGTGGGATGAGCTTTCGCAGCTTTCCCCCGACCACGAGCTCTTTCAGACTGTGGGACAGGACGGCAGTGAAGCCTTCTCAAAGCGCCCGCACATAATCCCCATGAACAGCCAGGCCAAGGCGGCCGATCCAGATAGCTTTCGGCGTTGGTACGAGAAAGTCGGCCACGGCAGGGTTGTTGTCCAACACAAGCTCGACGGCGCAAGCATAGAACTACAGTATACGGCTGGGCGGCTTGCCTACTGCGTTACTCGTGGTGATGGCCTGGTCGGCGACGACGTGACGGCTAATGTCAGCCGGATGCAGGGTGTTCCGCCCCGGCTGGATCTGGAGTTTGAGGGGGCGCTGCGTGGTGAGGTCATGATGCGGCGCAGCATTCACGCCAAGCACTACCCGGATAAAGCCAACTGTCGGAATGCGGCAAACGGCATTATGAAGCGCAAAGATGGGCAGGGAGCTCAGCTCCTTGAGGTGGTGGTTTACGACGCACTTGCGGCAGAAGATGACGAGTTCTTTAGTGACGAGGCTGCCAAGCTGGTGTGGCTCCAGAAGCAAGGCCTCGACGTCGTAGAGTATCGCTTCTGTGACTCGGCGGACGAGGTTATACGGTATCGCGGAGAGGTTATGCAGCGTCGACCTGAGATGGAGTTTGACATTGACGGTCTGGTAGTCAAGGACCTTGAGATTGACCTGGATGATGTGCGCAGGGCTCGTCCCGAACGCCAGATCGCGTTTAAGTTTGAACTTGAGGAGGCGATCAGCACCTTGCGGGAGGTTCAATGGAGCGAGTCCGGGCACTTGTATACACCAATCGGGATTATAGATCCGGTACGACTGGCAGGAACCACGGTTAAGCGGGCAAACCTCGTCAATCCGCGCATGATTGAGCAGCTTGATCTTCGCATAGGCTCTCGAGTAGCGGTCACCAAGCGCGGCGAGATTATTCCTAAGATAGAGCGTCTGGTTGAGAACCCCGCTCATGCTCCAGCGGTGCCCCTGCCGGAGAACTGTGGAGTGTGTGGGGCGCAGTTGTATAACGCCGGTACGCGCCTGTTTTGCCCGAACTTCGACTGCCCTAAGCGTCGGTTACATCGGATTCGTAAATGGATTGAGGTTCTTGGGGTCAAGGACTTTGGCCCGGTTATGGTGCGTAAACTCTTCGACGACGACCTGCTGCGCGATATTCCCGATCTGTATCGTTTGAAGGAACAGGACATCGCTGGTTACGAAGGCATGGGGCTTGCGAGTGCACGCAAGGCCTTGGAGAACCTGGGTGCCGTAGGAGAGTTACCGCTACCGCGCTTCATTGCGGGCTTTGATATTGAAGGAATCGGAGAATTGATAGTTGCACGATTGGTTTCGGCGGGATACGATACGCTGGACGCATTGCAAGGAGCCTCCCCGGAGGAGCTATCAGCGGTTGATGGAATTGGAGAGATAACCGCCGCAACAGTGCTCGACGGTCTGCGCAAGTTAGCGCCACAGATGAAGGAACTGCTGGAGATGGGTGTGGTGAGCGTTGCTGCACCCCCCAAAGACGGCGCTTTGCGGGGCAAAAGTCTCTGCATCACCGGTACACTGGCGCAGATGAAGCGCAGCGACGCAGAGAAACGCATTGTTGAGGCTGGCGGACTGGTACGGAGCACCGTCACGAAGGATCTTTCATACCTGGTGACCAACGAGCCGGGTTCCGGGTCGGCAAAAAATAGACGTGCAGAGGAGCTCGGTGTGCCCGTTATCTCGGAAGCAGAGCTCATAAGGTTATTGGAGACGTGATGGGCAACAATGGTAACGACCAACTTGGTAATCCCAATGACGACGTTCGGGAGAACGAGCTGCGGCGTGAGATTGAGGAGTACTATCTCCCTAAGCAGCTTGTCAGTGCGATCCTTGAGATGGGGGAAATACCACGCCATTCGGAGCTCTCTACCATTGGCGTTGCGTTTATGGACATTGCCGATTATACCTACCTCTCCAAGTTTCTGAGCCCAAACGAAAACCAGGACGTCCTTGACGGGCTCTACACGGCATTCAACACGGTTCTTAAGCGTCATGGTGGTTACCTGAACAAGATCGAGGGTGACAGCCTTATGTTTCATTATGGCGGTACCATTGATCCGCGCGTGCGTGGTCTGGATGAGGAGCAGGTGTCCCGCTACATTGCGCGTGAACTCTTCTTCACCTGTATAGAGATGCAGCGGGTATGTACTCTGTTCAACCAGGCAAGTCATAGGTTTCTCGCCGAAAGTGCGTCCAGTGAAACCCGTGCAGTTCTTGAGAAGGCCTTTCAGATTATCTCTACCCTCCGCGGTGGAGGTGAGTTTTCATCCTCCATCAATGCTCTGTTCCAAATTCGAATACGAATTGGAGCCAATATCGGTGAGGTCACCATTGGAAACTTTGGCCCCGATGGCGCCAAGCAGTGGGATGTCGTTGGACTACCAGTCATTGACGCCAAGCGGATGGAAAGCACCGCACCTGTTGGCGGCCTGCGAATCTCTGAGGATTTTTTCCGCATTCTTGAGGAGACCGGCATAGCAGACGCCTATCACCAACGTTTTCGCAAAGAGGCCGCGGCTCTTTTTGGGCGTTACAAAGACATCAACAAGGATGAGCTCTTTAGCTTCAGCCGGGTACGAGTCCATGACAAAAAAGGCGCTCGCTTCAATACTTACAGTATCCAGGTGGACCCGGCCTTGCCGGAACACATTGCTGATCAGGCTGAACTACTGTTGAATAAGGGGCGAGAAGGGGCGGCTCGTATTGTGGAAATTCTTCAATACTACAGGGGGAATCGCTTTGTGCTGGCCGCTCTTGAGGACTTGTTTGACCGTGTCGGCGTGCACGTGCGAAAGGAATTTATCTTCAAGAGCATTAACCCCAAGAAGTTTGACACCCTCGTGGCTCGACTTGGTCAGGACGAGACCGCGGTTGCTCAGTATATTCAGCGCGAGTTTAGTCTTTTTGAGCTGTTTGAGGACCTGGGAAAGTACCAGGACGCTGTGAAACGTGAAGGTGAGGCTGAGATTTCCCGGCTGGAACGTTTTGATGCCTATGAGGAGTTTCTCAACCGTGAGCGTGAGCGCATTAAGTCCGAGTTTGAGAACAAACGATCTCGCATGTTGAGAAGCGCTCATTTCTTCAATGTCGTGTATCCAATAGTGTTTTCCAGTCTTTTTGGAAGTCTGCTGGAGTATCAGTTCAGTCGTGAGCGCATTGAGGTGCTTTAACCTGAGCTCACACCACAGAGGCGCTTAACAGCGTTGTGCATGCCTATGATATTTCCAGCAGGTGGGCCAAGTTCCAGTTCCGCTGCACGGCCGACCAGAAAAACTCCATTTACCCATTCCAGTGAGGCGCTGGGAACTGGAACGCCGTCAGCTTCGCACGGGGCATTGAACTCCGACGCGATGTGACGCATGAAGGGATTCCGGTTGAAGCCAGGCGAGAACCCGGTTGCCAGGCGGAGTTCATCACACCGCAGTTCCATCCGGTCTGGATGTGCAGCATCCGCCTGTAGTGGAGTGATCTGCACCAAGCTATGCCGCGGTTTCTTTTCTAGCCTGCCACGACCTGGTTCGTCGTGGGCTTGCGTCACGTTGGTAACCTCACCGCGTATCCAGGTTATGCTTCCGGAGTCACGCAGCATCTGGATTTCGGCGTATACATCGGGCGGCATTGTGCCAGGATAGCGTTCCTGTTCCAGAACACTGCGCCGTTGACCGTAGTCATCTATCGACTGGAACTCCGGCAGGCATGCCGGTCCGACATAACACGGGTTAAAGTCAAAGACACTCATGATCGGTTCATGCCGCGCAACTACCGTGACCCTGGCCTGGTAACTCCGCACCAGCAGACAGGCGTGTTGCGCCGCACCTATTCCTCCGCCGACAATTACCACATGGGGTTTATCTCTACCGGCGCCTTTGGTCTGGGCAAGACTGCACCGAAACTCAGGCTCGTAAATGTGCTGCACCTTGGATAGAGATTCCGCCCAGGTCGGTCGTAAGGGCTGCGCACCAGCGCCCACCGACAGTATCACGTTCTCTGCCTTGAGCACTCCCTCATCGGTCTCCACCAGGAGTGCACCTTGGGAATTTCGCGACAGTGCCTGTGCACTGCCCTTCATATGGAGTTCCGGGACATTGGTCATTTGCATGACGTGCGCGGTATGGGCGTGGAAGAGACGCACCGAGGGGCGACGGTAGGGAGGGGTGAAGTCGGCTTCGTCAAAGTGTTTCGAGCTGGCCGCGAACCTGCGCAATGAGCGGAAGTCAGAGTCAAGCACGTGACTACTTGAGGAGCGCAGGTATCTCATGCCGCACGCCTCCACGTTGGCATGCCAGCGTGCAAGGAGGGTTGGGTGGGGATCCAGAATGCGCAGATTCCGTGCTGGGATGCCCCCTTTTTTTTGCAAATAAATGGCAGTCAACACGCCGCCGATACCACCGCCAATGATGAGATGTTTGATCATAGTCTGCTGTTCCAGTTCATGGGATTGCCGTTGTGTACATTGGAAACTCGATACCCCCAGTATACGTGTCGGGTATTTATTTGGGAAGGCCGCCGAAAACGAGTGCCGGAGTAAGCACTGAGGCGGTATACTGTGCACATACTTGAAGTAAAGAGAGTCAAATGGATGCTGATGTAGTTGTAGTCGGAAGCGGGCATAACGGCCTTGTGTGTGGAGCGTATCTTGCCGAGTGGGGATATCGTGTTTTGGTGCTCGAGCGCCGCGACACCCTGGGTGGAGCGGTATGCACCGAGGAGATGTTCGGTGGGTTTCAGCTCGATGTCGGTGGCTCAGCCCATTTTATGATCCACCATACTCCCATTGTTGCGGATCTTGGCCTGGCGCGGTACGGGCTAGAGTATATTCCGCTTGACCCCTTTATGGTGGCGCCCTTTGACGACGGAACAGCAGTAGCGTTCTATCAGGATCTGGACCGCACCTGCCAGAGCATAGCCAAGATATCCGAGCCCGACGCAGAGAACTACCGGGCCTTTGTCGAGCGTTGGACCCCTCTCAACGAGGCAGTGTTCGCTGCTTTTCAGCGGCCTCCAACCGGACTCAACCTGCTGCGGAGTTTAGTCGGACGCAAGCTGACCAAGGGAGGTCGGGATCGTGACGACATGGTCAGGGCCCTCCTTAGTAGCTACGGGCGTTTGCTGGACAACAGCTTTGAGTCGCCCAAACTCCGTGCTGCACTTGCCTGGTGGGGCGCACAGAGCGGCCCTCCGCCCATTGATGCCGCCTCTGCCGAGTTTATTGGCTGGCACTCGGTCATCCACAAACATGGGCCCGCCCGGCCTCGTGGGGGCAGTGGCGCCCTGACTCAGGCACTGGTGCGTCACATTGAAGACCACGGAGGGACGGTACTCCCGAACTCCGAGGTGAGCCGCATTCTGGTAAAGGACGGGCGTGCCGAAGGGGTGGAACTGCATGACGGGAGGAGTTACACAGCACGCCGGGTGGTTTCTAACGCACATCTGTGGGTAACCTACCGAGACCTGCTTGCCGACTGGACACCGCCTGCACTGCGACAACGCCTGGACGCGGTTCATGTCGGTAACGGCTTTGGTATGGTGCTGCGCTGCGCTATGGACGGGCTACCGCGCTACAACGTATCCGGGTACAAGGACGAGGAGTTGCACCGCGGTTTACAGTTGCTGTGTCCGAGCACTCAGTACTTGAACGATGCCTACGCCGACTATCTGCGCGGCATGCCGTCGCAGGATCCAGCCGCCATTGTCATGACCTTTAGTGCTATTGATCCCACCCTTGCGCCGGAAGGCAAACACACCATGTTCGTGTGGGGGCAATACTATCCCTACAATCTGCGTAACGGTGGAGACTGGGACGCAATTCAGCAGCAAGAGTATGAAAAGCTTCTTGGTGTTGTGGAACGCTTCGCCCCTGGTACGCGTGAGATGGTGCGTGATACCTACATCCAAACACCCAAAGTGATCTCGGAAAAGCATAACATGCCCAACGCCAACGTGATGCATGTAGAGATGCTTATTGACCAGATGTTCATGAATCGGCCCCTACCTGAGTTGTCAAAATATGAAGGTGAACTGAAGGGGCTGTATCTGGCCTCGGCAGGCATGCATCCGGGTGGTGGAATATTTGGCGCCGCAGGATACAACTGTGCGCATGTAGTGCGCGACTCCTTTCGGCGCCGCTTGTTTGGTGGGCGTTCAGTCCTTTAAGCTGCGGCGAAACTCGTCCCAGGCGCTGTCCAGCTCTTGGCGGGTATAACGTCGTTCCGGCCGTGGCGCGGTTGGCGATTCGTTGTGGGGGGCTCGTCCCTTAGCTGGGTTGAGGTTTCCGTACCGTGAGCTGTACTCCCTTCTACCGCCGCTGATGTTTGTGGTCTGCGAAGGGTTTGGCGGCTTGCTTCCACTCGAGCCGGAAAAGCCAAGCAACCGCAGCAGCCCCCCAGGTTTTTTTGCGCCCGAAGATTTCCCGGCAGCCCCGCTTCTATTGGATCCGGAGCTCAGCCGTATGCCGGTTGAAGCCTGGTTGTGAGCGATAGCCGAACGTGCGATGTAGAGATTGCGCAGGTCGGTGCCCTTGCCACTCAAGCGGAACCATAGGCGAAGAAGCCAAGGAAGCTGCGGACTTACCGCATCGTAAATCTCATAGAGGACTACCTCAAATATTGTAGCCAGATCCTGGAGTCGCATTGTTCCGGGCAGGAAGTAGGCGTTCATGATTGATCTGACCCGTTCAAGGTCCAGTTGCTTACCGGTGCTTTTTACAAAGTGGGCAATTGCCTCGGCAAGAAACTCGTGGTAGCCGAGGACGGCAGCGCAGTATGGATCAAGCGTCCGCACTCGCGCTGCAATATCAAGCTCCAGATTCTCCTTATCGAGAAATGCAGAGTAGTCGCCTCGTTTGCCCTGGAGCTGTGCTTTCATGAGTCGTTGATAGTCCGCAAGAAGACTCGCTTTGACGGCCGGAATACGGTCGCGAAAGGCTTCGTAGGCACGATCCCGGTGTACGTAAAAACCGGCGATGTGGCTGATACGAGCCATTTGCTTGCCCTCGGGCGGTGTGCAGTAGTTCTGTTCAAGCCCGCTCTTGAACTCATCAAAATCATCTGGATAGGCACCTTTATATCCGGCCACCATGGCTTCAAACTCAGACTCACTGGTGAGTGCCTCGTTCTTCTCTCGGAGAGACTGCACAACTGCCTTCCAGTCGGTTGCGCGACGTTCAAGTGCCTTCCGTTCCTCGTCCTTCTTTACCGTCGATGCCTTAAGGTAGCGTTCAATAAGCTCGCAGCAATGGAAGAAATCGTCGCTGGTCGACAGCCCTGTCAGGTCTTTCAGTTTCTCAACTCCATTGAGAATGGCGCTACTGAATCCCAACCAGAATACTGCCCCGGTGCCGGTACTCCGTCTATGGAGTTCATTCAAAGGTATGCCGACCACTCGTGATACCGCAACCGAGAAGTCCGAAGACTGAAGACGTCTGGCAACCTTGCGCATCAACAGGCGATCAAAGGCTTCTGCTCGGGCCCGAGGAATCGGTAAGGCATCGCCGGAACCAAACTCGTAGCGAAAAACAACAAACCGGGGAAATTCTTCCGGTTCGTGCACAAACTGGGACATCGTCATCTCGTCAAGATCCCGGAAAAAATCTGTGGGAACAACGATATCGTCGGCTTTCAGCCGCTTAATGGTTGGGAGAGGTGCGTCCAGGGAGAGATCCAGCTCACGATACTGCTCATCGATGAGATAGCTGAAGAATCGTACTGATCCGGGCTCGGTGAGTATAACGGCACGATTGGCAATTTTTGAGTCCTCAACCCAGGTGCAGAGTAAACCGTACTCCAGTTGCTTGAGGCGCTTCATGAGGCGACCGAGTTCGACCTCAACGCCGAGCTCATGGTTCAGCGCGGTGAGAACGCGGTGGTAGGGAATTTCGGGCTCCCAGATTCTGCACAATTGGTGAAAGCACTCACGCTCGCGGGGCGCAGTGATTCCCAGCTGCGAAAGGAGTTCTTCACGTTCACGTTCGCCGTGTGCTACGTAGAGCGGCGCCGCTACGGTTTCGGCTGGTGGCTTGGTTTGCGTTGTGTTGTTTCTATCCGGCACCAATAAGCCCTCGTGTATGAAGCATAACGCAAAGATACCCATTTATCGTGGCCCTGAGTTGCCTCGGGGCGATTGATATACCAACATTATCGGTGTGGGCGACATATGGTTTGACCAAGCTTGGGCGAATCTCTACAATTTGGATACACAATGAACCGTGAAGTCTTCAGTTTTGCCTCGTTAAACGAATTATTTCGCAGCTCGCCGACCGTGCAACTAACTGACAAGGACAAGTACGTTATCTTTAGTGACCTTCACATGGGCAACGGCGGGAAGACGGACGACTTTGTCCGCAACTCTGCCATGTTTGTTCAAGTGCTGCGCGACTACTATTTCCCCAGAGGCTACACCTTAGTGCTGAACGGGGATGTAGAGGAGCTGCAACGATTCACTCTTGAGTCAATTCAGCAGCACTGGGGCTCGGTCTACGAGGTTTTTGAGCTGTTCGCTCGTGAAGACCGCTTGTATCGGCTGATAGGCAATCACGACTGGGATCTGCTCTATATGCAGAATCACAGCTTTGACCTCCTGCACTCGCTGAACTTTGAATACAATGGCAACACCCTTTTTGTTTTCCATGGGCACCAGACCTCACGGCGATACATGAAATACAACCACGCATTAGGTCTTGGCCTGAAATATCTGTCCAGACCTTTTGGTATTCACAGCTCGAGTGTAGCCCATTCAAGCAGCAAACGGTTTCACACCGAAAAGCGCGTGTACCAGTTTTCGAGTCGCAAAAAAGTTCTCTCTATCATTGGACATACTCACAGACCACTCTTTGAGTCGATGTCCAAGGTCGACACCCTCAAGTTTGAGATTGAGCGACTTTGCCGCAAGTTCCCTACCGCCGGGGAGAGCAAGCAGCAGCGTATTGAAGATCGCATCCGACGACATCGAGATGAACTCAACTACGTGCAACGCCATGAGGAGTCGGCCGCGAATCGCAGCAGCTTGTACAACGCAAACCTCGTTGTCCCTTGTATGTTCAACTCTGGCTGTGTGCTTGGGGAACGAGGTATGACTGCGCTGGAGATCCGCAAAGGAAAGATCGCTCTGATATACTGGTTCGACGGTTCGCGCGGGAAGAAATACCTGCAGGATCGTAACTACAAAACCAAACAGCTGGGTGATACTACCTACTATCGTGCGGTTATGAAAAAAGACAGCCTGTCCTACATCTTCAGCCGAATACAATTGTTGAGCTAAAGACTTGGGCCGAAACCGGTCGCCGCCGTTTGGCCTTTCGTGCTCGGTGTCACTGCGGGTATCCGGAACTGCTTACTCGGTATCGCTGAGGATAATCAGCTCTACTCGGCGGTTGGCCGCCCGTCCTTCCTCGGTCGCGTTATCGGCTATCGGTTCCCGTGCACCTCGTCCCTCATACAGAAGTCTGTCGGTACTCACCCCGCGGCGACCAAGCGCCTCCGCTAAGGCGGCAGCTCGCTCGACCGACAACGACTGCTGCCGGGAGACATCACCTACGGCTGCGGTATGACCAATGAGCAGAATACTCCGGTCAGGAAAGTTGCGCAGCAGTGATGCGAGTCTATCAATACGGGGCAACTCCTCAGGTAAAAAAACGGCAAGATTTGGCTCAAAACGGATGCTCCGAATCTCAATGAGGAGTCCCTCGGGAACCTCTCGGCTCTCGGTGTCGGGTAGTGACTCAATTTCCCGGGCTATTCGCTCATTGAGGTCAGGGCTCATGAGTTGTTCGCCAGCACGAAACCAGGTCAGGCTGAAGCCTTCGTACCCAAGTGTTCGTCCGTCGATCGTTTGTACCTCACGTCGCAATGTGTCGCGGAAGAGCACCGGGGTATAACCGTCCTCGGCCACAAGCAGTGTTATGCGGTGTGCTCCGGATGCCGAACGTAAGGGCAGACCGAAAGCTGGCTCGCGTGGCAGGCCAAGTTCCTCGGATAGCTCGTCGCTAATGAGGTAGGGGAAGCGTAACCCGTACTCGAGCTCAATATGATGAACCGCGCGGCCGTTGTACTCGCTCATTCCCTCGTAACGATACGCAACGCTCACCGGAACCGGTACCGCAGTAGTTTGTCCCTCAGAGCCCACACCGGTCTCGGCCGCACTCAGAACGATATAGGCAACCGCCGGAGCGCGCCACACGTCGCCCGCTGTGAGTGGAGAATCTGGAAAGGTAGGCAGCCCGACAAGGTCCGGATAGGGCGCCGTATGTGGTTCGCGGACAGCTCCGGTCCCGTCAAGGCGATACTCGACTGTATAACTTGCATCCACCCCGCGGCCAACTCGCCGGGCTTCCCGCAAGGTGTTTTCGTACAAGACGGTTCGTCCGGAATAGCGCAACAGACCATCTGCGCCGGTTGAGCCTTGAAGTATCCCACGGCTCTCACGTAGCGTATGTCCGCGGTAGACACCGTTCTCTGTGCGGCGCACGTTCAGACGAGTATGCATGGTGAGATGTGTCGGCAAGAACGGCTCAAGCCATGTTTCGGCACCAAGGTAAGTGGCGGGCCACGCAAAAAGAATCAAAATGGCACACAGATGTCGCATGAGTGGCCTGGTCGAGGTGCAACGGACGAGCTGCCTGGGCTGGCTGGGCTGGCATGCATGGGGCGACGTATGGCGCCATACCGCTGCCTGGCTCATGATTGGTCTCCGGTGTGATCCTGGGGTGCGGAGACGCCCCTGCTGTCGGATAGTTCGGGCCCGGTCTCGGTACCAATCCCAGTCTCAGCGTCAGCCGGTGACAGTTCCGCTGGCGGTTCCACGAAAAATGCCGAGCTTATTCCCCGGCTCGAAAGCCTGTTGCGCAACCGGCGAGGCACCAGCCGGGTCAAAAGTTGGAGGAGTTTGTTGGCGGTGCCGGGGACACAGATCGTGCGGCCGCGATCTAGATCGCGAAGCGATAGACGAACAACCTGCGGTGCTGGCATCCAGCGTAACAGAAATCTGTTTCGCTTTTTGCCGGGATACAGATCGCTATCGCGGTGGAACTCGGTGTGGGTGAAGCCCGGTAGGAGCAGTTGCACCCGCACGCCGTGCGGCTCCAGCTCAAGCGCCAGAGACTCGCTGAAGCTGTTCAAACAGGCCTTGGTGGCGCAGTACATGAGGCTGCTGCGGCTTGCAAGCAGTGAGGCCAGCGAGGACACGTTAATGATAGCTCCAGCCCCGGCGTTCTTCATAACCGGGGCCACTGCGTGTGCAAGTCGCATTGGGGCGGTTACATGAACCGCCAGCATGCGCTCATGCTCGCTGAAGCCGTCCTCGGTGAAGCTTTCGCCACGGCCATATCCAGCATTGTTGACCAGGTACACAAGATCATCGCGGTTCGCCAGCTCTGTGGCAAAGACCTCAAGTGCGTTGCGGTCCGAGAGCTCAAGGAGACGAATCTCGGTGGTGACCCCGTATCGCTCGGCAAGATCGCGTTCAAGCTCCTCGAGCTTCTCCAGGCGTCGGCCAGTTACAATGAGGTCATGACCTCGGGCCGCTAGTTGCTCTGCGAAACTACGTCCAATGCCACTGCTTGCCCCGGTAACGCATGCGGTAGCCACTAAATCACCTCCAGAATACCACCGGCAAAGGTAAATCCGCCGCCGAAAGCCGCCAGACCAATGGTGGTACCGTGTTTGTGGTGCTGGGTGAGAATTTCTTCAAGGCAGAGCGGAATGGTGCTTGATGAGGTGTTTCCTGAGTATTCAATGTTACTGTACATTTTTTCCTTTGGTGCCTTTACACGTTGCCGTACTGCATTAATAATGCGTTGGTTAGCCTGGTGCGGAACTATGAGATCCAGCTCGTTCGGTGATATTCCGGACTCGACACATGCCCGCTCAAGCATGAGAATCATGTCCTTAACAGCTTCCACGAAAACGGTCGGTCCGTCCATGGTAATGCAGGCGCCTGGCGAAAAAGTTGGCACCCGCAGGGTGTCGCCGCTTTCTCCGAGCGCCGCAAGTACCGGGCGTTTCACCCGCAGGCGTTGACGGACCTCCATCGCAGCATCTGCTCCGGCAGTACCGGTGAGCAGTGTGGCAGTGGCCGCATCCGCAAATATTGGGGCGGTGCCTGGGTCAGCGGTGTTGATCATGGGTGAGAGCACCTCGGTGGTAATAAGGAGAACGCTGTCCTTTGGTCTATTGCTCAGATAGTCGTAGGCCACCTGGAGCGCATAGAGGTACCCTGAACACGCAGCCGACAGGTCATAGGCCGGTGCGGTCAGATCTGTGCGACCTTCCGCCAGCTCATGATGGATCAGCGTTGCCGTAGACGGTGTGATCTGGGCCGGAGTCCCGGTCGTACAGAGAACAAGATCGATATCGGCAAAGCCAATGTCGTTGCGCTTGAACAGGCTTTGCGCTGCCCTCGTAGCCAGGCTTACCGCTGTTTCACCTTCCGCAATCCAGGGTCGGGTTCCAATTCCGGTGCGTTTGAGAATATCGTCCGGGGTCCATTCGGGACACATCTGGGAGATCTCCTCGTTGCTCACCACCCGCGAACCGCGCGCCCCGACTACATCGACAATGCCAATGCTCTGCGGCACTCGCTCATTCCCGGAGCTCACGGTCTCGATCGCGGCGTTGCTCTCTCTGCCATCGGCTGCGACAACACCTCCAGCCTTTGAGATGCCGCTGATAACAGGAGTTCCGGGATCCTCGCGAGTAATCTGTTTGAACTGCTCACGGTCTGCGCCAGACGCGCCCGTTATCTTCACCTTAGCCAGAACTGCGCCAACCTTTACGAGTTCACCTTCAGGGACGAGTACCTCTGCAAAGGTTCCCCCAACCTGGGCCTTCAGCTCAATGGCGGCCTTGTCGGCCTCAAGCTCGGCAAGGATATCTCCCGAACTGATCTCGTCACCCGGCTTCACCTTCCACTCAACCACGGTGACCGACTCATCTGAGGGACTAGATCCAATAGCCTCAACAAGGTGCGTGCCCGCCTCCGCCTTGACGGGTGACTCCCACTCCAGGCTTCCACCCAGCATCTCCACGGCAGTCTCAAGAATTCGCCGGTACGAGGGGAGTATTTCCAGCTGGTTGGGAAAGTTGCAAGGGACGTAGGTGTCGGGTCTGGTGACCCGCCTGGAGCTAAAGGCCACTCCGGCCTTTTCGGCCAAGGTTGCGAGTACCTCGGCACCGAAACCGGCAGTGTGGTTGTCCTCGTGGGTCACAATTACCCGGCGTGTTCGGCGCACCGAGTCCAGCACCGCCGCCTCATCCCACGGCATGAGCGAACGTAGGTCAATGATATCGCAGCCGACTCCGACCGAGTCCAGTGCGGCGGCGGCCCGCTGGCAAAGTGCCACGGTGTTTCCGTAGCACACAAAGCTTATGTCGTTGCCTGACCGTACCGTGCGGGCCCGGCCAAGTGGTACGAGGTGTTTCTCCAGGTCGGGAGATGTGCCGTTGTCGCGGTCGTTGAGGCAGGTCTTGGGATAGAAGAACAGGGTAGGCCTACCGGACT